>NZ_PQMX01000131.1:0-8252 GCF_004368385.1 Burkholderia sp. B10
CAGCCGCCCAGCCGCCCAGCCGCCCAGCCGCCCAGCCGCCCAGCCTCAGGCGCTGCGCCGCAGCGCCGCCGTCTCGCGCGGCAGCGTGTCGCTGCGCGCCGCGCCGCAGCCGAGCAGGATGCCGGCGAGCAGCACGAGCAGATGCCCTTCGGCGAAATCGAGCAGCAGCGAGTTCGCGAGACTGCCGATCGTGAAAATCGCGAGCCACGCGAGCAGCAGATGCTTCGAGCGCGGATCCAGCCCACGGCTGCCGCGCGCGATCTGCACGATCAGGTTCACGAACAGCAGCACGCCGATCGTGCCGAGCTGCACGGCCATTAACAGGTACTCGTTATGCGGATTCGACGTGAGCTGGCCTTCGGCGGCCGTTTTGCCGGCCGCGAGCTTCTGGAATTCGAACTCGAGGCCGCCGGCGCCGTAACCGATCACCGGACGCATCCGATACAGCTCGAGGCCCTTCTTGTACCACTCGAGACGCAGCCCCGTCGACGTCACGGCGTCGGTCTGCCGGTACTGCTGCACTTCGGAGACGACCTTCGTGAGCCGGCCGTTGTGCACGGTACAAGCAGCGGCGACGAGCGCGGCGCCCGCCAGCACCAGCGCGCCCGCGGCGAGGCTGGCGCGCAGCGGCGACTGGCGGCGCAACACCAGCACGAACCGCACGGCCACGACGAGGATCAGCAGCAGCGCGATCACCTGCCCGGTGCGGCCCTGAAGCATCACGAAGACGTTGATCAGCGACCACGCGGCCACGCCGGCGTACGCGGCGCGCGCGAGCGCGCTGCGCGCCGACAGCGCGAGATCGGCGGCCTGGTAGAACAGCAGCGCGCCGAACATCCCGGCCGCGATGTGGTTCTTGAACACCCACGCGCGCGACAGCGGCAGCTCGGTCGAATGCGCGGGCCCGATCGAAGTCAGCCCGAGATAGTTGGTCGTCGACAGCACCAGGATCACGCACAGCGTGCCGAACCACGCACGGCGCACGATCGGCGCCCAGTTCGAGTGGCGGAACGCGAGCGCGGCAAACGGCAGCAACAGCAGCTTGTCGTACTTCGCGACCCAGTTCCATGCCTTTGGGTGCGGCGCGACCGTGTACGTGATGCTCGCGGCGAGCGCCGCAAGAATCAGCAGCGCCGCGAGCGACGCCGGCTCGGTGACGAACGAGCGCAGCTCGCGCCAGAATTCAGGAGAGATGACGAGCGCGGCAGCGAACAGTCCGCAGAACACGTTGGTCAGCGCGGTCGACACGGGCACCATGCAGAGCGCGATGACGGCGAAGGCGCGGGCGGCGGTGAGGCGCCGCGTGGCGGGGGCGGAAAACGAAAGCATCGGAACCTGTCGAATGAACGAATGCGGCGTGCAGGCGTCGCGCTGTTGCCGCGCGCTACGCCGGCGCCCGGGGGCGTAGCGCGCAGTATACGCGAAGCCGCCCGGGCCTCAGCATCGTTGCCGGGGCCGACTCAGCTGAACGCGCGCTTGATCCGCGAGCGCAGCAGCGCACGCTTGAGCCGCCCTTCGACGGCCGGCGTGTCGAGGGCGACGCGCGAGCCGGCGGCTTCGCCGCGATGCAGGTAATAGCGGTCGAAGGTTGCCTGCGTCATGCCCCATTTGTTCAGGAACTGACGGCGCCCGTCGTTCTTGACGATCTTGCCGGTGCTCTTCTGCTGGAAGTGATAGACGAGGCTGTCGCCGACGCCGAGGAAGATCCGGCAGCCGGCATCCCAGAATTTCATCGAGAAGTCGTTGTCGCTGCTCATCCCGGGCGACAGCTCGCTGCTGTAGCCGCCGATGCGGTGCCACCAGTCGCGGTGCACGAGCGTCGGCGGCCACGTCGAGCCGAGCCAGTCGGCGCGGGCGAGTCGCGGCGCGGCCGCGACCAGCCCCGCCGCGTCGAAATGTTCGGCATCCCGGCCGAAATTGCTGACGACGACGCACGGATTGCGCGTGTCGACCGGCTCGACCATCGTGCCGGACAGCATGAACAGATCGGTCGGCATCTGCTCGATGCGGCGCACGAGCGCGGCGTCCCAGCCGGGGCAGCAGTACATGTCGTCGTTCATGTAGACGACGTAGTCGCGCGTCGCGCGCGCGGCGGCGAGGTTCACTGCGTGGCAGATGCCGATGTTGGCCGGCGACGCGGTGTGCTCGATGCCTTCGCTGCGCACCCAGTCGAGCGTGCCGTCCGAGCCGTCGTTCACGTGCACGATGATCTGGTGGTCGAACGCGGAATGGCGGCGCAGGCTGTCGACGACGAGCTTGAGGTACGGCAGGTTGTTCCAGGTCGGAATGATGATGGAGAACATGGCAGGTCG
Organism: Burkholderia sp. B10; assembly: GCF_004368385.1. Lineage (NCBI taxonomy): Bacteria > Pseudomonadati > Pseudomonadota > Betaproteobacteria > Burkholderiales > Burkholderiaceae > Burkholderia > Burkholderia sp. B10. The sequence continues at coordinate 2,313 of NZ_PQMX01000131.1, forward strand.
AGTCGGTGGTCGTCGTGTCGGCGGCGCGGGGCAGGGCTCGCGCCGCGCGGGCAGCCCGGCATTGTAACGCCGGGTCGGCCCGATTCCCGCACGCCGGCTCCCGCGGATGTCCGGCATGCGGCGGCGCTCAGCGCGCCGCTTCGTGGCCGAGCTTCAGGAACCGGTAGTACACCGTTTCCGCGTTGAAGACGGCGATCATGAAGCCCGCCCGGCCATCGAGGAAGCCGCGCCGCAGCACGTAGGTGCGCACGAACGCCCATGCGCCGCGCGCGAGCGCCTTGCCGAAGCCGCCGCGCTGGCCGGCCGCGCGGCGCTGGCGCGCACCCGCGGTCGAATAGGCATCGAGCTTGCGCACGACCGTTTCGAAATCCTCGTACGAATAGTGCATCAGCTTGCCGGCCAGTCGCTGCGCGGGCGTGTCGAACACGAGCCGTTCGTGCACCAGATCGTCGGAAAAGCGCGCCGTGCCGCGCCGGAACAGCCGCGGCACCCAGTCCGGATACCAGCCGCTGTGGCGGATCCACTGGCCGCAGAAGCTCGACAGCCGGTCGAGCGCGTAGACCTGGGCGGCTGGCGCGCGGATCGCCGCGCGGATCGATTCGGCGAGTTCGGGGCTCACCACCTCGTCGGTGTCGAGCGACAGGATCCAGTCGGTGTCGAGCGCATCGAGCGCGCGGTTCTTCTGCGGACCGAAGCCCGGCCAGTCGCGCTCGACGATCACGCGCGCGCCGTGCGCGCGGGCGATCGCGACGGTATCGTCGGTGCTGCCGCCGTCGATCACGACGATGTCGTCGGCGAAGGTCAACGCGTCGAGGCATTGCGCGAGCCGCGCGGCCGCGTTGAGGGCGATGAGAGCGACGCCGAGGGTGGGTTCTGCCATGAAATCGTCGAAAGGGCGGAGAAAACGGTGAGCGGGAGTATACCCGCGCGTCGGCAGCGGCCGTGCCCGCGGGGGCGGTGCAGCTATAATGTTGGGCCTTTTTCGGCACCCGCCGGACGAGGCGAATCCCTGGCGCCGACGCGCCGGGCGCCGCGTCGCGGCTCAAGAAGGATTGCCTTGGAAACCCAGAACACTCTTCGCAAACCGATGGACGGCGCCAGCACGTCGCCGGTCACGGTCCTCAAGCGCCTGTGGCCGTACATCCGGCCGCTGATCGGCATCGTGGTGCTCGCCGTGATGACGATGGGCGTCGTCGCCGCCACCGAGGCCGGCATTCCGGCGCTGCTCAAGCCGCTGCTCGACCACGGGTTCGGTTCGCACGGCAGCGATCGCGCGAAATGGTACGTGCCGATCGCGGTGATCGGGCTCGCGCTCGTGCGCGGCGTGTCGCAGTACGCGTCCAATTACCTGCTCAACTACGTATCGAACCGCATCCTGCTGCAGCTGCGGCTCGAGATGTTCCAGCGGATGATCCACACGGGCGCGTCGTTCTTCCAGCGCGAGACCGCGAGCACCGTGATCAACGCGATCGTGTTCGAGGTCAACCAGATCCTGTCGGTGCTGACCGGCGTGATGGTCACGCTCGTGCGCGATTCGCTGACCGTCGTGTTCCTGCTCGGCTACCTGTTCATCCTGAACTGGCGGCTCACGCTGATCGTCGCGGTGATCCTGCCGGGCATCGGCTGGCTGGTCAGCAAGATCAATCGCCGCCTGCGCCGCCTGAACCGTGAGCACCAGACGCTGACCAACGAGCTGTCGTACATCGTCGAGGAGACGGTCGGCGGGTACAAGGTCGTCAAGGTGCACAACGGCGAAGCGTACGAACTCGACCGCTTCACCTCGATGAGCAAGCGCCTGCGCGGCTATGCGATGCGCATGACGATCTCCGGCGGCCTCGCGCAGCCGCTCACGCAATTCCTCGCGTCGATCGCGCTCGCGGTGGTGATCACGATCGCGGTCGTGCAGTCGACGAACGACCAGACGACGGTCGGCGGCTTCGTCGCGTTCGTCACGTCGATGCTGCTGGTGATTTCGCCGCTCAAGCATCTGATCGACGTGAACCAGCCGCTGCAGCGCGGCATGACCGCCGCCGAGCTGATCTTCGGGCTGATCGACGAGCCGGCCGAGCCGCAGGGCGGCGGCCGCGAGCTGCCGCATGCGCGCGGTGAGATCGAATTCCGCGACGTGTCGTTCGACTACGGCGCGGCCGAGCGGCCGACGCTCGACCGCATTTCGTTCAAGGTCGCGCCGGGCGAGATGATCGCGCTCGCGGGGCCGTCCGGCAGCGGCAAGACGACGCTCGTGAACCTGCTGCCGCGCTTCTTCGATCCGACCGGCGGCACGATCCTGGTCGACGGCGTGCCGGTCCGCGACTTCGACATCCACGCGCTGCGCGGGCAGATGGCGATGGTCAGCCAGGACGTGGTGCTGTTCAACGACACGATCGCCGCGAACGTCGCGTACGGGCAGACGCCGGACCGCGCGCGCGTCCAGGCCGCGCTCGAAGCCGCGAACCTCGCCGACGCGGTCGCCGCGATGCCGGACGGGCTCGACACGCTGGTCGGCGGCAACGGCATGCGCCTGTCGGGCGGCCAGCGGCAGCGGCTCGCGATCGCGCGCGCGATCTACAAGGACGCGCCGATCCTGATCCTCGACGAGGCGACCTCCGCGCTCGACTCCGAATCCGAGCGTCACGTGCAGGCCGCGCTCGAACGGCTGATGGAAGGCCGCACGACGCTCGTGATCGCGCACCGGCTGTCGACCATCGAACGCGCGGACCGCATCCTCGTGCTCGAGGCCGGCAAGATCGTCGAGTCCGGCAGCCACGACGAATTGCTGCGTCACGGCGGGCTCTATGCGCATCTGCATCGAATCCAGTATCAGCAGCAGGCGGCCTGACGTTCGACACATGCCCCGTGCGCCCCGCGTGCCATGTGCTAGCCTTGATCGTGCAGGCCCGGTTGTTTCCTGTTCGGCATGACGACACGGAGGGAAGAACGATGACGAAGATGCACGGGATGATGCTGGCCGCGCTGGTCGCGGCAGGTTTCGCGGCGCCGGCCGCGATGGCGCAAGGTCACGGGAACCAGGGCAACTACGGCGATCACGGCGGCCCCGGCATGCACCGCGGCCACGGCCCGAAGCACATGCCGCCCGGTCAGGCGATGCATCGCGACGACGACGTACCGCCGCGCTGGGCCGATCAGCCTCGCCGCGACTGGCACCGGGGCGACCGGCTGCCGCCCGAATTCCGCGATCGCCAGTACGTCGTCGACGATTGGCGCGGCTACCATCTGAGCGCGCCACCGCGCGGCTATCAGTGGGTCGGCGTCGGCGGCGATTATCTGCTCGTGCAGATCGGCTCGGGCATCGTGTTGCGGGTCGGCCCCTAACCGTTTCGCCCGATCGCTGCCGCACCAGGCTGCCGGGGCCGGCGCCCCGGCGATCGCCTCGCGTGCGGCCGGACCTAGCCCGCGGCGCGGCGAAACCAGCGTCGCTCGATCAGCGACATCGCCCAGCACACGCCCAGCGCGCACACGGTGCCCAGCGCCACTTCGCCTAGCCGCATCAGCGGAATGTCCCACAGCGGGCCGTTGCCCGGAAACAGCAGCACGATCGTCGCGGTCACGCCGCCGAGCCGTGCGGCGCTCCCCACGTTCAGACACCAGCACACGACGATCGCAACGGCGACCGTGATCGCATACGCGAGCAGCCGGTCGCCGCCGAGCGCGGCGCCCGCGAAGCCCGTCAGGCCACCGATCATCGCGCCGATGAACTGGTCGCGCGACAGCGACATCGTGTCCGAGTAGTTGTGCTGCGTGACGGCGATCGCCGTAATGGCGGCCCACACGGCCTGCTCGGTGTGCAGCGCGCGGCCGATCGCGAAGGCGAGGCACGCGCTGCAGACGGCCTGCAGCGCCATCAGCGCGCCTTGCGCGAGCCGTTCGCCGAAGGTCAGCCCCTTGAGCAGATCGAAGATCGACTGCTGGATCTGCCGGCGGGCTTCGTTGAATGTCCTGATCGTATTCATCTGGTCGGTCGGGGAAACAGCGGACAGCAGCGCGGCGTCAGTGCGCCTGTTCGGGCGACGCGGGCGCCGGCTCGCCGACGTTCGCGTCGCCGTTTTCGACGCGCGTTTCCGGCATCGCGAGCCACACGAGCAGCACGGCCAGCGCGCCGGCCGCGGCCAGCCCGAAGAAGCTGACGGCGTTGCCGAAGTGATCGGCGACGTAGCCGGCCACTGCCGTGCTGAGCGTCGCGCCGATGCCGGCCGCGAGGCCGAACAACCCGATGCACAGGTTGTAGCGGCCCTTGCCGGCGGCGACGTCGGCCGCGATCAGCGGCAGCATCACGCCGAACACGGCCGCGCTGATGCCGTCGAGCATCTGCACCGGCACCAGCAGGTACGGGCTGCCCACGCCGGCAAACAGCAGCGCGCGCACCGGCAGCGCGGAGAAGCCGAGCAGCAGGATCGGCCGGCGGCCCCAGCGTTGCGCGGAGCGGCCGACCCACGGCGACAGCATCGCGACGATCGCCTGCGGCACGATGATGCACGCGGCGATCACGAGCTGCACGTTCTCGCCCATCCCGGCCGTGACTTCGCCGGCCGCCAGGTTCAGCATCGCCGCGTTCGACAGGTGGAACAGCACGACGCACGCCGCGAAGGTCAGCATCCGGCGATCGCGCAACAGCTCGAGCAGCGTCTCGCGATCCTCGCCTTCGTCGGCATCGTCGCGCTCGTCGGGCTTCGACGCATGCGGGATCACTTCGTGCGTCGGCTGGATCATCGCGAGCGCGAACAGCGCGGGCAACGCGAGCACCGCGGTCAGCCAGAACACCGCGCGCGCGGAGAAATACTCGCCGGTGAGCCCCATCAGGCCGGCGGCCACCGCGCTGCCGATCGAGGCCCAGCGCGCGTTGCGGCCGAGGCGGTCGCCGAGGTCGGCGCGGCCCACCAGCGAAAACGAAATCGCGGCCATCGCCGGCACCAGCATGCAGCTCGCGAAGCCGTGGAACACCTCGGCCGCGATCACCGGCACGATCGTCGGGCTCGACGCGAGCAGCACCGCGGACAGGATGATGGCCGCGATCGCCCATGCGGCCGCGCCTTTCTTGTTCTTCAGCGCATCGACCGCGGCGCCGCCCGGCACCTGGCTGACCATCGCGCTGATCGTGCCGATCGACAGCACCATGCCGATCTCGCCCTGCGTCCACTTGTGCGACGCGAGGTAGGACGCGATGAACGGCCCGAATCCGGTTTGAACGTTTGCAACGAAGAAGTTGAGCCAGTCGAGCGCCCGGAGGCTGCGCACGCTGACGGCATGCTTGATCGTCATCGGGCAGCACTCGCAGGCGAAGCCGGCACGGCGGCAGGCGGTGGCGATACCACGACGATCGGCTTGTCGGCCGCATAGGGCGGCGCCGCCTTGATCTGCGCGTCGTTCAGGTCGAGCTGCGGATGCAGCGCCTTGTCGCGCGTGACGAAGCGCAGCGCGCCCCAGCTGGCCACAATCGAGCGTCGCTCGGTATTGACGAGGCCGCCGAGGTCGAGCACGACGGCCTGCGGCTGCGCGCCGCGGTCGATCAGCACGTCGATGACGCGGCCGATCTTCGTGCCGTTCGGGCGTTCGACGTCGCTGTCGAGCATCGGCAGTCGCGTCGCCGGCGACGCCGCGGCCGAGCCCGACAGCGGCACGGCCTTGGGCCGTGCGGCGGGCGGCAGGTCGCCCGCCGGCACGTCGAGCACGATCGGCTCCTGCTTGCCGCCCGGCGTGAAGCGGAACACGCTCCACGGGAAGCTGACCTTACGGTCGCCGATGCCCATGAAGCCCTGCAGATTGACGATCATCTCGCGCGGCTTGCCGCCCGCGTCGACGACCATGTCGACCGCGCGGCCGACCACCTTGCCGTTGCGGCGGGCGACTTCGCTGTCGAGCAGCGCGTGGATCTGCGAACGCTCGATCGGACGCGTTGCAACGAGCGGGGGCGGCGGTGGGGGC
>NZ_PQMX01000132.1:0-8248 GCF_004368385.1 Burkholderia sp. B10
ATGTAAGCAAGTGTCGCTTTCACTGCCGGGTTGCAGCCGACGTGCTACTAATATCGGGCGATGCGAGATGCGCGCCCGCGCCCGCTCGCACGACACCACCCCGGAGAGCCCATCATGAAGAAAATCTCGCTCACCCTTGCGATGCTCGCCGCGGCCGCCGGCGCCTTCGCGCAAAGCCAGCCGCAACCGGCCTCGATGCCCGCCGCGTCGGCGCCCAGCGCCGAACAGCGCGCCGCGCGCCACGAAGCGCGCGTCGAGCAACGCATCAAGTACCTGCACGACCAGCTGAAGATCACCTCGGCGCAGGAGCCGCAATGGAAAACCTTCGCCGACACGATGCGCGAGAACGGCGACACGATGGGTCGCCTGTATCGCGAACGGATGGAAAGCCGCGACGTATCGGCGGTCGACGACATGAAGCAGTACGCGGCGCTCGCGCAAGCGAACGCGGACGGCGCGAAAAAGCTCGCCGACGCCTTCGCGCCGCTCTACGAGTCGTTCCCGGCCGACCAGAAGGCGCTGGCCGACACCACGTTCCGCAGTTGGCTGCACCACGGCGGCGCGCATCGCGGCAAGGGCAAGGCCGCGCCCCGGGAAGGCAAGGCAGCCGCCGCGCCGGCCGCCAGCGCGCCCGCGCAGCCTTGACACCCATCGCCGCCGCTGCCGCCGGAACCGGCGCGTCACACGGCGCGCCGAATTCGGGATAAGCTCCCGGCTTTTCCCGCACTTCCCCCGCCATGCTCGAACTCAAGCACATCGATCTGCGTACCGACCCGCAGGCCCGTCGCGTCGTCAAGGACGAAACCGTCACGGTCGCATTCGCGCAGGCCGACGGCGAACTGATGAGCCTCGAAGGTCCGAACCGCTATGTCGCGGGCGACGCGCTGGTCACCGGCTCGACCGGCGACCGCTGGGTCGTGTCGCGCGAACGCTTCGACGTGAAGTATCTGCCCGCCGATCCGGCGCTCGCGCACGGCGCGCCCGGTGCATACCGCAACCGCCCGGCCGTGGTGCTGGCCCGCCGCATGGACGAGCCGTTCACGATCGCGCGCTCCGAAAACGGCGACACGCTGCGCGGCACCGCCGGCGACTGGGTCATGCAATACGCGCCCGGCGACTACGGCGTCGTGCAGGCACAGCGCTTCGCCCAGGTCTACCGCGACGCGTAACGCCCGACGCCGCACACCGGCTCCGCGCCGGCACGCCCGCGGCGTCCACCTTCACGCGAAGTCTTCGTCGAGTTCGAGTTCCGCATTGCGCTCGATCGCCTCGCCCGCCGCATGGCGTTCCTCGAGCGAACCGAGCATCGCTTCCGTGTACGCATGCAGCACCGCGTGGCTGCGCGCGCGCTGCATCGGCCTGAGCGCCAGATAGCGCGCCAGCGCGGCCGGCACGATGCGGATGTCGAGCGTCATGCGTTTCGGCGTCGAACCGAAGCGCATCGCGAGCCACTGCACGGACAAAAAGCGCCCGCGCTCGTCGCTGCTTTCGGTAAAGCGCGTCTGCTCGGGAAAAAGCTCGCAGATCACGCGCGCGAGCGCATCGAATTCGGCGCTCTGGCATTCGATCAGATAGTCGTCCATTCGCTCTCCCCCGTCAGGCCGCCGCACGCGGCGGCCGGCACGTTTTCATCAGCACGGCGACCAGCATCGCGGCCAGCACGAAATACACGGCCTCGAGCCAGCCGGCCGGCAGCGCCCGCACCTGGTACAGCAGTGCCGGCGCGAGCGCCAGCGCATGCATCACGATCGCGAGCGGCAGCACGGTCGCACGCCCGGCGCGCACGCCGCGCCATACCAGCACCGACAGCGCCAGCTGCACGACGAACGCCGCGCAGCGCTCGAGCAGCAACAGCAGGATCGACTGGGCCGACAGCGTCGCGAGCATCACGTGCAGCCGCACGACGGTATCGCCCGGCAGGTCCGCGAGCTGCGTTTCGAGCTGTCCGCGGCTCGCCAGCCACGCGAGATACGACCACTGGCCCCACACGAGCACGCCGACGAACCACGCTTCGGCGCCGGCATGGCCGAGCCCGTAGCCGATGCCGCGTCCGTCGCCGGCCGACGCCCCATAGCGGCGGCTCAGGAAGCGCATCCCGACGTAGCGGCCGACCTCCTCGAACACGGCGCTCGAGAGCGCACCGTACGCGACGAACGCAAGCGGCTGCGTGAGCCAGCCGCCGTCGGGCGTGCGGCTCAGCACGAGGCCATGGAAGGCGCGTTCGACGATCATCGCGAACAGCGTGAAGACGGCGACGCCGACGATCGTGTCGCGGCGGTCGAGCGCAAGCGGCTTGCGCAGCATACGAAACAGCACGAACGGCAGCAGCGCGATGATCAGCGTGGCGGCGATCAGCACCGCCAGCGTGACGGGGGCGACAGTCATGTATTTCCTTGTTCGGAGCGGCGCACCCGCTGCGCCGCGTGCCCGAATGATACTCAGCTTGCGGTCGACGCGCGCACGACCAGCTCGCCGCGCAGCAGCGCGACACGCGCGTCGCCGCCCGCGCCGTCGATGCGCTCGTGCACGAATTCGACGGCCTTGTAGCCGATCTCGTAGGTCGGCTGGCGAATCGTCGTGATGCCGATCAGCTCGGCCCACTCCGGGTCGTCGATCGACAGGAGCGCGGCCTTCTCCTGCCATGCCGGGCCGAAGCGCGCGCGCAGATGGCGCGCGATCGCGAGCGCGACCGGGCCGTTCGCCGCGAACAGCGCCGCGCGCGCACCGCGCCGCAATGCGTCGTCGACGCGCGCGTCGAGGTCGGCGAGCGCCGCCGCCGCGGTCGCGGGCTCGTTGAGGTCGAGCACGATCGTCGGCGGCACCGGCAGCCCGCGCGCGTCGAGCGCCGCGCGGAACGCGGCCTCGCGCAGACGCCGCGAGCTGACGCGCTCGAACGGCTGCACGATGAAATGGATCGCCTCGAAGCCGCGCGCGATCAGGTGCGCGAGCGCCGTCTCGATCGCGTCGGTGTTGTCGAGGCCGATCAGGTCGGCCTCGAAGCCCTCGACCGTCCGATCGACCAGCACGGCCGGGATGCCGCCGCCGCGCAGCGGGCGCAGCGCGTCTTCCTCGGCGCCCAGCGCGTTGACGATCAGCCCTTCGACGCGGTAGGTCGTGAGCAGCTGCAGGAAGCGCCGCTCCATCTCGACTTCATTCGCGGCGTGGCAGATCAGCGGCATGTAGCCGAGCGCGTGGCACGCGGCCTCGACGCCCTGCAGCACTTCGACGGTATACGGATTGGTGAGGTCGGCCGCGAGCATGCCGAGCAGCCGGTTGCGGCCGCGTTTCAGCCCGCGCGCCATCTGGTTCGGCCGGTAGTTCAGGCGGGCGATCGCCGCCTCGATCCGCTGGCGCAGATCGGCGGACAGCACGTGCGTCTCGCCGTTCAGATAGCGCGAAACGCTGGTCTTGCCCGTGCCGGCCTCGCGGGCGACGTCGCTGATCGTCGCCGGACGCTGCGTGGAAGGTTGCGAATCGCTCAAGTCGTGCCTCGCGACGTACGATCCGCGCCGCTTCGTCTGCGGACGGACCTTTGTTGTTGGATACGAAAGCCGCCCGGCCCGCGTCGCCGCGATCGTGCTGCGCGCTCGCCCGCTGCGGCCACCTGAACCGGATGGCGCCGGCCGCACCGGACCCGGCACGGATGCCCGTCGCACCACGCCGCCGGCCGCGCGGCCGGTTCGTCGATGCGACGAGCGGGCGATCATAACGCAGCCTGCCCTCCCGCACCAAGACCGCCGCCTCTATCCGCCCCCGCCGCCCCCGCCGGTCACGCGCCGGCGCTCACGCATGCGCGAGCGCGTCCGGATTGACGAGATTCGTACGCAGCGTGCCGGCCAGCGCGCCGACCAGGTTTTGCGCCGCGCAGCGCGCCATCGCATGACGCGTCTCGTGCGTCGCCGAGCCGATATGCGGCAGCGCGACGACGTTGCTCATCCGCAGCAGCGGCGAGTCGGCCGACAACGGCTCCTTCTCGAACACGTCGAGCCCCGCGCCGCGGATCGTACCCGCGCGCAGCGCGTCGATCAGCGCGGCCTCGTCGACCACCGGGCCGCGCGACGCGTTGATCAGGATCGCACCGCGCTTCATCTTCGCGAATTCGGCCGCGCCGATCAGATGATGCGTCTGCGGCGACAGCGGCACCTGCAGGCACACGAAATCAGACTGCGCGAGCAGTTCGTCGAGCGTGACGCGCCGCGCGCCGTACTGCTGTTCCGCTTCGGCGTGCGCCGAACGGTTGGTGTACAGCACCTGCATCCGGAAGCCGAGCGCGGCGCGGCGTGCGACCGCGCCGCCGATGCGCCCGAGCCCGACGATGCCGAGCGTCTTGCCCTGCACGTCGGTGCCGTACAGTTCGGGGCCGATGCTGCGCTCCCACTGCCCGGCCTTGACCCATTCCGCCAGCTCGACCACGCGGCGCGCGGACGCGAGGATCAGCGAGAACACGGTATCGGCGGTCGATTCGGTCAGCACGTCGGGCGTGTGCGCGAGCACGATGCCGCGCCGCGTGAGATCGGCGACGTCGAAGTTGTCGTAGCCGACCGAGATCGTCGACCACGCCTTCAGCCGCGGCGCGCGATCGAGCATCTGCGGCGTGATCTTCAGGCTCGCGCCGATCGCGCCGTCCGCCTCGCCGAGCGCGTCGGCGAGCGCGTCGGCGCCGTCGACCCGGATCACCTCGGCGTGCTCGCGCAGATACGCGAGTACGTCATCGGGCAGCGGCTTGTACGCGACGATACGAGGCTTCATCGTTTTCATTTTCCTTGCAACGGCGTCGCGAGCGGATGCACGTCGCGCGCCTGGGGTTTGACGGACAGCGTGAGGATCACCGCGGCGACCAGCGCGACGCTCATGAACGCATACGACGCGAGGGGCGAGCCGGTCGCGCCGTTCAGGTAGCCGACGAAGTACGAGCCGACGAACGAGCCGAGCGCGCCCATGCTGTTGATCAGCGCCATTGCGCCGCCGGCGACGTTCTTCGGCAGCAGCTCCGGCACGATCGCGAAAAACGGGCCGTACGGCGCGTACATCGCGGCGCCGGCGACGACCAGCAGCGCGTACGAGATCCAGAAATGCGACGAGCCGAGCGCGTACGACGCGGCGAACGCGGCAGCCCCGACCAGCAGGAACGGCCAGACGAAGCCGCGCCGCGAGCCGACCTTGTCGGACGCCCACGATGCGACCAGCATCGCGATCGTCGCCGCGAGATACGGCAGCGCCGACAGCCAGCCGGTCGCGACCATCCCGAGCTCGGAACCGTTCTTGACGATCGACGGCAGCCACAGCACGAAGCCGTACACGCCGATGCTCCAGCAGAAATACTGCGCGCACAGCTTGATCACGGCCGGCGAGCGGAACGCTTCGCCGTAGTTGCGCACGGGCTTGATGGCCGCCTGCTCGGCCGCGAGCACCGCGGCGAGGTCGCGCTTTTCCTGCGCGCTGAGCCACGGCGAGTCGGCCGGCTTGTCCTGCACGAGGAACCACCAGCACACGGCCCAGACGATCGCCGGCACGCCTTCGGCGATGAACATGTGGCGCCAGCCGAACTCGTGGACGAGATAACCGGACACGATCGACATCCACAGCACGGTCACCGGATTGCCGAGGATCAGGAAGGTGTTCGCGCGGGAGCGCTCGTTCTTCGTGAACCAGTTGCTGATGTAGATCAGCATCGCCGGCATCACCGCGGCCTCGACGACGCCGAGCACGAAGCGGATCGCCATCAGCGACGGGATGTTCGTGACCACGCCGGTGAGCGCCGCGCACGCGCCCCACAGCACGAGGCTCGCGAACACGAGCTTCTTCACGCTGCGGCGTTCCGCGTAGATCGCACCGGGAATCTGGAAGAAGAAATAGCCGAGGAAGAACAGCGCGCCGATCAGCGACGACAAGCCCTTGCTGACGCCGAGATCCTGGTTGATGCCGGCCGCTGCCGCGAACCCGTAGTTCGCGCGGTCGAGGTAAGCGAGGCTGTAGGTGATGAAGACGATCGGCATGATCGTCCACCAGCGTCGGACTGCAAGGTTGGCTGCCATCTGAGTGTCTCCTGGGGTGACCAGAGCGGGCCGGTCGCATACCGGCTCCGCTCCCGTCGTTCGGAAATCGACCGGCGTCGGCGCGGCGGCGCCGGGTCCAGCCTCATTCAAAACCGTGCTCTTGGCACGAAGTGGTTCCGCGGATCGGGCCGTGGCCGGCCTCTCATTGCGCGGTGACGGTTTCTTCCTGACGCTCGGCGTGCGCGGCGCCGGCGCCAGCGCCTTCGAGCCGATCGAGCGCCGCGCGGGTCGGCAAGCCTTCCGAGTCGCCGATCACCTGGATCGCCAGCGCGCCGATTCGGTTGCCGCGTGCGACCGCCTGCTCGATCGGCTTGCCCTCCAGCAGCGCGCTGACCACGCCGACCGCGAAGCCGTCGCCGGCGCCGACCGTATCGACGACGTTCGCGACGCGCTCGCCGGCCACCGTGCCCTCGCGGCCGTCGGCCGTGCGAAAGTATGCGCCGTCGGGGCCGAGCTTGATCACGACGCCGCGGGCGCCCTGCGCCAGATAGAAGCCGGCGATGTCGGCCGGCGCGTCGCGGCCGGTGAGCTGCTGCCCTTCGGCGAGGCCCGGCAGCACCCAGTCGGCGAGCGCGGCGAGCGCGTTCAGCGTGGTTGCCATCGCTTCCGCCGACGGCCACAGCGTCGGGCGCAGGTTCGGGTCGAACGAAATCGTCTTGCCGGCCGCCCGCATCTCGCGCGCGAGCTTGAACGCGAGCTTGCACGACGTCGCCGAGATCGCCGGCGCGACGCCCGTCAAATGCAGGTGGCGCGCACCGAGCACGTAGTCGGCCACGTAGTCGTCGCAGCACAGATGGCTCGCGGCCGAGCCCTTGCGGAAATACTCGACGGTCGGGTCGCTGCCGTCGTCGTTGCGCGACTTCAGCTGGAAACCGGTCGGATACTGCGGATCGACGGTCACGCACGACGCGTCGATGCCTTCGCGCGCGAGCGTGTCGAGCACGTAGCCGCCGAACGAGTCGCGGCCCACGCGGCTCATCCAGCCGACGCGAAAGCCGAGCCGCGACAGCCCGATCGCTACGTTCAGGTCCGCCCCGGCGACGCGTTTCGTGAATTGCGTCGCGTGGGCGAGGTGGCCGGGCTCGGTGGCGACGAACATCGCCATCGCTTCGCCGTAGGTCACGACATCGAGTGCTGCTTTCATGAGTGAACTCCTCCGTATCCTGGCGGCGTCAGGCGGCCGCGAGCCACGCGACGCGCCGGCCGGCGTCGGCCGCCAGATCCGCCGCGTCGAACGGGAACTCGATGCCGCGCGGCGCGGTGTGCGGCAGCGCGGCCAGCACGTCCGCGACCAGCGCATCGCCGGGCGCCGGCGCCACCGCGAAGCGGCGCGCGCCTGCGCCGGCCACGGCCTTGCAATGAATGTATTCCACGTGCGGCGCAAGCGCATGCGCGCACGCGAGCGGCGCTTCGCCCGGCCACTGCCAGTTGCCGATGTCGAACGTCATGCCGAGCGCATCGGGCATGCCCGCGCCGCTCAGCGCAGCGAACAGCGCGCGAAACTGCGCGAGCGCGCCGCCCACCGGCAATTGGCCGTTCTCGACCACCACGCGGGCACGCGCGCCGCGCGACAGGGCAATGATGTCGGCCGCGTGCGCGTCGCCCGCGAAGCCGCCGAGCTGGAACTTGACGAAGCGCGCGCCGAGCGCGTCCGCTTCGACCAGCGTGTCGCGCAACGCGGCGGCATCGAGCGCACCGCTTTCCGTATACAGCGTGGCCGGCGTCGAGTAGACCGACCACAGCCCGTGCGCGGCCACCGCCACGCCGAGCTCGGCCAGCGCGCCGGGCGTCGCGTCCTCGTCCGATGCGAACAGCTCGCGGCGCACCTCGAAACCGCTCGCGCCGGACGCCGCCGCCGTCGCGATGAATGCCCGGTGGCCCTCGGTACGCACGCGGTCCATCCCGAATGCGCTCGCCACGATCACGATGTCTGCCATTTCTAACCTTTCAGCCCTTTTAAACCGGAATGGAACCGGTTCCATTTGCTTGAGACGGATGGTGCGCTTCGCTTCTCATGCACGCCATAGAGGAAATCCCTAAGCAACGGCTGCCGCGCGAAAGCGCGGTTCTGGACACGCATCGGGCGTTCCCGGAGAGCGTCCGGAGGCTGTTCGACCGGCTGGTCGCGCGCCTATCCGAGTGCCTATCCGAGTGCCTATCCGAGTGCCTGTCCGAACGCCCATCCCGACGCC
>NZ_PQMX01000133.1:0-7669 GCF_004368385.1 Burkholderia sp. B10
CGCCGAGACGCCGAGACGCCGAGACGCCGAGACGCCGAGACGCCCGATGCGCCCGATGCGCCCGATGCGCCCGATGCGCGATGCGCCCGATGCGCGATGCGCGATGCGTCGATGCGTCGATGCGTCGACGTGCCTCGCGCGATGCTCACTCAGCGATGGCCCGAGATCTTCGCGGGCCGCCGAATCCCGACACCGGCGCGATGCCATTGCCGCGTGCCCAGTCCCGCCGCCGTCATCCCGGCGAACGGATAAGCCGCCGCATATCCACTAGCGCGACGGAAAATCCCTCCGTTCCGTCATCAGGAAAACCCTGACCGCCCCCGGCCGACCGCAGCCTTCCCCCCAGTTTTCGCGACTGCAGCCTGCGCCGCCGCACGCCTCTACCCGCGCGGCCCCCAAACCTCCTCCGACCGCGCTCCAGCAAGCGTCCCGGCACGCTCGACTGCCCATTCAAGGTATCGTGCGCCGCGAAATTTCCGTTCGTACGATGTATTTCTATACCTGGTAGGTATCAAATAGCCGGGACAAAAGTATTGGACGCAGCATTTCCCCGCCGCGTATAAATCCGTTCCATGAACTCGCCACACGCAACGTGCGACCTGCTACGCAACGTCGAGCCGCACGACATCGCGACCGCACTACCGGCGTCGCCGCCCGCCGTCGCAGTCCGACGGCGACGTTTGATCCGAGCAGCCGTCGTGTTGCGCGCGCCGCACCCGTCGATCGCTTTTTCCAAAACTACATGTGGAGACACCATCATGAGCGTCAAGGTTTTCGAAACCAGGGAAGTGCAGGATCTGCTGAAGGCCGCATCGAATGCGAACGCCAACGGCGCGAGCACCGGCGACGCGCGCACGCAGCAGATCGTGCTGCGGCTGCTCGGCGACCTGTTCAAGGCGATCGACGATCTCGACATCACGCCCGACGAAGTCTGGGCCGGCGTGAACTACCTGAACAAGCTCGGTCAGGACGGCGAAGCGGCGCTGCTCGCGGCCGGCCTCGGGCTCGAGAAGTATCTCGACATCCGCATGGACGCCGCCGACGCCGCGCTCGGCCTCGACGGCGGCACGCCGCGCACGATCGAAGGCCCGCTGTACGTCGCGGGCGCACCGGTGCGCGACGGCGTCGCGAAGATCGACCTCGACGCCGACGCAGGCGCCGGCCCGCTGGTGATCCACGGCACGGTCAAGGACCTCGACGGCAAGCCGGTGGCCGGCGCGCTGGTCGAATGCTGGCACGCGAACTCGCACGGCTTCTATTCGCATTTCGATCCGACCGGCGCGCAGCGCGACTTCAACCTGCGCGGCGCAGTCAGGACCGGCGCCGACGGCACCTACGCATTCCGCACGCTGATGCCGGTCGGCTACGGCTGCCCGCCGCAGGGCGCGACGCAGCAGCTGCTGGACCGCCTCGGCCGCCACGGCAACCGTCCGGCGCACGTGCACTTCTTCGTGACGAGCGACGGCCATCGCAAGCTGACGACGCAATTCAACATCGAAGGCGATCCGCTGATCTGGGACGACTTCGCGTATGCGACGCGCGAGGAACTGATCCCTCCCGTCACGACGAAAACCGGCGGCGCGGCGCTCGGGCTGAAGGCCGACGCGTACCAGGACATCGCGTTCGACTTCGTGCTGACGCCGCGCGTCGGCGGCGCCGACAACCAGATCGTCGAACGCCCGCGCGCGAGCGCCGCCGCCTGAACACCCGACCGCACGGCCGCGCAAATACGCGGCCGCCGGTCTCCCCAGGATTCAATCGACACCGATGCGAGCGT
This sequence comes from Burkholderia sp. B10, assembly GCF_004368385.1. Taxonomy (NCBI): domain Bacteria; kingdom Pseudomonadati; phylum Pseudomonadota; class Betaproteobacteria; order Burkholderiales; family Burkholderiaceae; genus Burkholderia; species Burkholderia sp. B10. Next base: position 1,778 of record NZ_PQMX01000133.1, read on the forward strand.
GCTTGCAGGACGCGGCACGCGCACAGGAGGAACCAACATGTCCGCGACGATCGACCTCACCACCGAACTGGACCACCTGCTCGCCACCGCGGTGCAGGACGACAAGGACGCCGGCATCTTCCGCTGCCGCCGCGACATCTTCACCAACGAGGCGCTGTACGCGCTGGAGATGAAGCACATCTTCGAGCGCAACTGGGTGTATCTCGCGCACGAGAGCCAGATCCCCGACAACAACGATTACTACACGACGTGGATCGGCCGCCAGCCGGTCGTCATCACGCGCGACAAGACCGGCGAGCTGCACGCGGTGCTCAACGCCTGCGCGCACAAGGGCGCGATGCTGTGCCGCCGCAGGCACGGCAACAAGGGCAGCTTCACGTGCCCGTTCCACGGCTGGACCTTCTCGAACACCGGCAAGCTGTTGAAGGTGAAGGACGAGAAGACCACCGAGTATCCGGTGCAGTTCAACACGAACGGCTCGCACGACCTGAAGAAGATCGCGCGCTTCCAGAGCTATCGCGGCTTCCTGTTCGGCAGCCTCAGCGCCGACGTGCTGCCGCTCGAGGACTACCTCGGCGACGCGCGCGTGATCATCGACCAGATCGTCGACCAGGCGCCGAACGGGCTCGAAGTGCTGCGCGGCAACTCCTCCTACATCTACGAAGGCAACTGGAAGATGCAGATGGAGAACGGCTGCGACGGCTATCACGTGAGCACCGTGCACTGGAACTACGCGGCGACGATGGGCCGGCGCAAGGAAGACGGCACGAAGGCCGTCGATGCGAACGGCTGGAGCAAGTCGGTCGCGGGCGTCTACGGCTTCGATCACGGCCACATCCTGCTGTGGACCAAGACGATGAACCCGGAAGTGCGGCCCGTGTACCGGCATCGCGACGAGATCGCCGCGCGCGTCGGCGCGGTGCAGGCCGACTTCATCGTGAACCAGACGCGCAACCTGTGCGTGTATCCGAACGTGTTTCTGATGGACCAGTTCAGCACGCAGATTCGCGTGGTGCGTCCGCTCGCCGTCGACAAAACCGAGGTCAGCATCTTCTGCTTCGCGCCGAAGGGCGAGAGCGACGCCGACCGCGCGACGCGGATCCGTCAGTACGAGGACTTCTTCAACGTGTCCGGGATGGGCACCGCCGACGACCTCGAGGAATTCCGCGCATGCCAGGCCGGCTACGCGGGCAGCACGGCGATGTGGAACGACCTGTCGCGCGGCGCGCCGCTGTGGATCGACGGGCCGGACGAGAACGCCGCGATGATGGGGCTGAACCCGCGCGTGTCGGGCGAGCGCAGCGAGGACGAAGGGCTGTTCGTGTGTCAGCACGAATACTGGGTGCGCGTGATGCGCGATGCGTTGCAGCAGGAACGCGGGGAGGCACAGGCATGAACATCGACTACCAGACCATTTGCGCGGCGCTGTATCGCGAAGCGCGCCTGCTCGACGATCGCGAGTGGGACGCGTGGCTCACCTGCTACGCCGAGGACGTCACGTACTGGATGCCCGCGTGGGACGACGACGATCGGCCGACCGAGGATCCGCAACGCCAGATCTCGCTGATGTACTACGCCGATCGCGGCGGCCTCGAGGACCGCGTGTTCCGGATCAAGACGGAGCGCAGCGGCGCATCGACGCCCGAGCCGCGCACCAGCCACAACGTGACGAACGTCGAGGTGCTGGCGCAGCGCGACGGCGAGGTGGACGTGCGCTACAACTTCCACACGCTGAACCACCGCTACCGCGTGACCGATCACTTCTTCGGCACGGCGTTCGCCACGCTGCGTCGCGCGGGCGATGCGTGGCTGATCTCGAACAAGAAGATCGTGCTGAAGAACGACTACATCCGGCAGGTGCTCGACGTGTATCACGTCTGACGCCGATCGACCGACAGTAACCAGACGGAGACGAAGCGATGTCCACCTACCAGATCGCACTGAACTTCGAGGACGGGGTCACCCGCTTCATCGACTGCAAGGCCGGCGAGAAAGTGCTCGATGCGGCATTTCGCGCGAAGATCAACCTGCCGATGGACTGCTCCGACGGCGTGTGCGGCACCTGCAAGTGCCGCGCGGAAAGCGGCCGCTACGACCTCGGCGACGACTATCTCGACGACGCACTGAGCGACGACGAGAAGGCGGTCGGCGTCGTGCTGACCTGCCAGATGGTGCCGCAAAGCGATTGCGTGATCGCGGTGCCGGCGTCGTCGCTCGCGTGCAAGACCGGCCACGGCGCGTTCGCCGCGACCGTCGCGAAGGTCGAGCCGCACAACGACGCGGCGATCGTGCTCGAACTCGACGTCGGTGCCGCCGCGCCGGTCTTTCTGCCGGGGCAGTACGTGAACATCGGCGTGCCGGGCAGCGGCCAGCACCGGTCGTATTCGTTCTCGTCCGCGCCGGGCGACGCGAAGCTCGCCTTCCTGATCAAGAAGATTCCGGGCGGCGTGATGAGCACGTGGCTCGAGACGGCTCGCGCGGGCGACACGCTCGAACTCGACGGGCCGCTCGGCAGCTTCTACCTGCGCGAGGTCGCGCGCCCGCTGCTGTTTCTCGCGGGCGGCACGGGGCTCGCGCCGTTCCTGTCGATGCTCGAGGTGCTCGCGCGCAGCGGCTCGCAGCAGCAGGTGCATCTCGTCTACGGCGTGACGCGCGATCTCGATCTGGTGTGCGTGGAGGCGCTCGACGCGTACGCGGCGCGGCTGCCGAACTTCACGTTCGCGACGGTGGTTGCCGATGCGGCGTCGAACCACGCGCGCAAGGGCTGGGTCACGCAGCACATTCCGGCCGATGCGCTGAACGACGGCGACGTGGACGTCTATCTGTGCGGGCCGCCGCCGATGGTCGACGCGGTGCGCGGGTATTTCGACGAGCAGCGCGTGACGCCGCGCAGTTTCCATTACGAGAAGTTCACGCCGAACGTGACGGCGAAGGCGGCATGATGATGCAACGATTCTCGGGCAAGGTCGTGGTCGTCACCGGCGCGGCACAGGGCATCGGCCGCGGCGTCGCATTGCGCGCGGCGGCCGAGGGCGGCAGCGTGCTGCTGGTCGATCGTGCGGAATTCGTCGCCGCGGTGGCCGCTGAAGCGCCGGAGGGCAGCGCGGCCGCATGCGTCGCCGATCTGGAAACCTACGACGGCGCGCGCGCGGCGATCGCGTGTGCGATCGCGGCGTTCGGCCGGATCGACGTGTTGATCAACGGCGTCGGCGGCGCGATCCGGATGCGGCCGTTCGCCGAGTTCGAGCCGGCGCAGATCGACGCGGAGATTCGCCGTTCGCTGATGCCGACGCTGTACAGCTGCCATGCGGTGCTGCCGCATATGGTCGAGGCGGGCGGCGGCACGATCGTCAACGTGTCGTCGAACGCGACGCGCGGGATTCGCCGCGTGCCGTATTCGGCCGCGAAGGGCGGCGTCAACGCGTTGACGGCGGCGCTCGCGATGGAATACGCGGAACACGGGATCCGCGTGGTCGCGACCGCGCCGGGCGGCACCACGGCGCCGCCGCGCCGCGTGCCGCGCAATGCGGCCGGCGACAGCGCGCAGGAACAGGCGTGGATGGCCGAGGCGGTGCGGCAGGTGACCGATTCGACGTTCTTCAAGCGCTACGGCACGCTCGACGAGCAGATCGCGCCGATCCTGTTCCTCGCTTCGGACGAAGCGAGCTACATCACCGGCACCGTGCTGCCGGTCGCCGGCGGCGATACGGGCTGAACGACGCGCGGTTAGGCGAGGCCGCGGCGCGCGTGCAGGCGCCCCGCGTTGCAGTTCAACAGGAGGAACGGCTGGCGCGGTGCGCCCGGCCACGGAGACACCGATGCGCAACCGCGAAGCGATCATCCCGGCCGGGATGGAAAGCGTGTACGACAGGATCGGCTACGCGCCGGCGATCAAGGTCGGCGATACCGTGTACGTGTCGGGGCAGATCGGCCGCGACGCGGCGATGCAGCTGGTCGAAGGTCGTGAAGTGCAGATCGTGCAGGCGTTCGAAAACCTCAAGCGCGTGCTCGAGGCGGGCGGCGCGACGCTCGACGACGTGGTCGACCTCACGACGTTCCATACCGACATGCGCGACCTGCCGCTGTTCATGCAGGTGCGCGACCGTTATTTCCATGCGCATCCGCTGCCGGCGTGGACGGCCGTCGGCGCGCACATGCTCGGCGGCGCGCCGGGTTACATCGTGGAGATCAAGGCGGTGGCGGTGGTGGAGCGGTGAGCGTGAGGGTCGCGCCGTGGGAGGTCGTCGGTTGCTTGTATGTACGATTGCGCGCGACGCTGGCCAGTCGCGCGATGGAACCGAAGTAGCTGGCACGTCGGGCCGCGACGACGCAATGAGTCCGTTCGACTGCGTCACCGCGAGCAAGGCGATCGGAGATGGGCGTGAGTGAAGGTGAGTCGGTTTTGTGTCGACCCTTTCGCTCCCGCACGGCATCGCGGACGATGGATCGCCGCGCGTAACGCCTGACATCCTGTTGCGAAGCCGAAGCCGAAGCCGAAGCCGACACCACCCGATTCAGCCACCCGCGCCGCCCCTAGCGATGAATCGCCGCACGCAATCGCCGGACGTCCTGTTCGGACACCGGCGCCGCGCGATTCCCCCACGCGCCGCGCACGTAGCTGACCACCGCAGCGATCTGGCTGCTCGTCAGCGCGTCGCGCATCGCCGGCATCCGCTCGACGGGGCCGTTCTTGCCGGGCGCCGGCTGCGCGCCTTCGACGACGATGCGGATCGTGCTGGTCGGATCTGCCGCCAGCACGACGGAGTTCCCTGCGAGCGCCGGTCCGCGATCGGCTGCGCCCATGCCGTCCGCGCCGTGGCACCGGGCGCAGAAGCCCGCGTACACGCCCGCGCCCGGCGCCAGCTGGCCGCCTTCGGGGCGCGGTCCGGCCGCGGTCAGCCGCGGCACGCCGACGCCGAGCGGGTTCGTCGCGGCCGTCGGTTGCGCGGGCAACGACTTGAGGTACACGGCGATCGCATGACGATCGCCGTCGGTCAGCAGCGCGGTGCTCTCGCCGACGACCGGCGCCATCGCGCCGAACACCGCGCCGCGCGCGGCGTGGCCGCTGCGCAGGAACGCGGCGACGTCGTCGGCCGACCAGCGGCCGAGGCCGTCCGGCGCCGCGCCGGTCAGGTTCGGCGCGAACCAGTGATCGTTGATGCCGCCGGTCAGGAACGCCGGGCTGCGCTCGTCGTAGCCGCGCTCGTTGTAGGCCGGCCCGCGCGGCGTATGGCACGCGCCGCAGTGGCCGAGCCCCTGCACCAGATACGCGCCGCGATTCCATTCCGCCGATTTCGACGGCTGCGGCGTGAAGCGGTCGCGGTTCGCGAACACCAGGCTCCATAGCGACAGCGCCCAGCGCTGGTTGAACGGAAACGGCAGCTCCGTACGCTTTGCCGCATTCGCGGACGGCGCGACGCCGCGCATGAAATACGCGTACAGCGCACGCACGTCGGCGTCGCTCAGGTGCGCGAACGACGGGTACGGCATCGCCGGATACAGCCGGCTGCCGTCCGCGCGCACGCCGCGCCGCAGCGCGTCGTCGAACTGTCGCAGCGTGTAGTTGCCGATGCCGTGCGTCGTGTCGGGTGTGATGTTCGGCGCGTAGATCGGGCCGAACGGCGAATTGACCGGCTGCCCGCCCGCATACGGCGTGTGGTCGGCCGCGTCGTGGCACGCGGAGCAATCGCCGGCGAGCGCGAGGTAGCGGCCGCGCGCGATCGTCGCGGCGTCGGCGCTCGCGGCGGCCGCGGCGACGATCGGGCGGCGCGACGAGGAAGTGGGGGATGCGGGTGCAGCGGTTAAAGCGTACGAAGGCGAAGAAGCAGAAGAAGCAGAAGAAGCAGAAGAAGCAGAAGAAGCAGAAGAAGCAGAAGAAGCAGAAGACAACGC
>NZ_PQMX01000134.1:0-7073 GCF_004368385.1 Burkholderia sp. B10
CCATCCGCCCGCCCCACTACGCCAACGATTCGATCCGAATCAACAGGTTGCGCGCATGCGCGATGAACGCCTCGTGCGTCGCACGATCCCCATGACCTTCGAACCCGCCTTGCTCGGCGAACGCGAGCTGCTCCGCATAGAGATCGACGACGGCGCTGCGTGTATCCGGCGGCAGCGCGCGGATCATCGACACGAGCAGCAGCTCCTGCGCGCGCAACATGCCGGACAGCGATTGGGCGTTCATGCCGACCTCCTCGAACGATGCGGCGGCGTGCCGCTCGTTTCATAGTAGGCGCTCGGCGCGCCCAACGGAAATCAGCCGGCGGCCGTGGCGGCGCGTGCGTCGCGCACCGTGCGGGCGACGCGCTCGACGAATTCGACATCGACGCTCGACAGCGCTTCGCGCTTGCCGTCGGGCGTCTCGACCATCAGCCGGTACGTGACGTCCTGCGTGGTCCAGGCGAGATAGCCGACCACGACCAGCATCACGCCGACCACCAGCGCGGCGCTCGATGCGCCGATACCGCCGGCCACGGCGACGGCCGCGCCGATCAGCGAGATCAGCCACGGTACGAGACGATTTTTCGGAATCTTGACGACGTCGACGTTGCGAATGTCACGCAGCGGAAAGACCTGCCCGGCGGCCGACAGGCCGTTGCGCGTGATCGTCACGCCGCGTTCGTTGAATGCGTTTTCCATCGTGTGTTGCGTGGACGAAAACGCGCAGCGTAGCAGACTTCGCTGCCCCGTCAAACGGGACCGAGTGCCGCACGACCCAAGCGCGCGGCGCAACCGGCCTCGGCGGGCGTCAGAACTGCAGCCGGCCGTCGCCGTACAGGCGGCCCGGCACGTGCGACGCGACGACTTCGGCGATCTGTTCGTCGGTCGATTCGGCCGGCACGATCTGGCGCCGCGCGGGCGCGTCGAGGTGCATCGTCCATTCGACGAGCCGGTACGGGCGACCCCACGGCCGCAGCATTTCCACCGACACGCGGCAGCTCTGGACCGGGAGCGAATGCTGGCGCGTCAGAATCGCGTGCAGATGGCTGAAAACGGTATCTTCGATCATCATGGCCTCCGATCCTGTCTTGTGAGCAGTTGCTGGCGGTGCCGTAGTGGTTCTCAAAAAAAAGAAGCCGCCGATGCTCAGGCGGCCAACAGGGGGGGTGAGAGCATCCTCTCAGCCCAGAATTAAGCGAAACTTAAAAGCGCATAAAAAAGCGCCCCGCACGCGGGGCGCTGCTTGCCGGCGGGGTCCGCGAACCGCGCGGACCGTCGGCCGGGTGCCTTAGAACTTGTGGCGGATACCGACGCGCACCGCGAGCTGGTTCTGCGAGTTCGTGCCCGACGTGCCGAAGTAGCTGCTCGTGCTCGAGCCGATCGCCGCTTGCGCGCCGTCGCCCGACGCGTCCTGGTAGATCACCAGGCCATACACGTCCGTACGCTTGCTGAGCGCGTAGTCGAGCGCGAGGTTGCCCTGGTTCCAGTGAGCCGAGCCGCCGTTGCGCGTCGCGTTCGTGTACGTATAGCCCGCCGCTGCCGACAGCGCCGGCGTGAATGCATACTTCAGGCCGCCTTCATATGCGTTGAAGAACGTGCCGCCCGCGCCCGAGATCGTCGAGAACTGCGTACGCGTCCACAGCAGCCATGCCGTTGCCGGGCCCCACACGTAGCGGCCGCCCACGCCGTAGGTGCGCAGGTCGCGGATGTTCGACAGCGCGAGGTTCGCGATCGTCGTCGAGAACGCCGGCGCCGACTGGCTCGGGTAACGGATGTCCGTGTAGGCCGCACCGATCGCGAACGGGCCGTTCGCGTAGTTCATGCCGAAGCTGTAGGCACGCGACGAGCCGCCCGTGTTCGTGGTGCCCGTGCCCGGTGCGCCCGCGAAGTCGGTCGAGTTCGAGAAGCCGTACAACGCGCCGAACGTGAAGCCCGAGTAGTTCGCACTCTGGAACTTCACGGCGTTGTTGATGCGGCTCGACGTGAGCTGGTCGACGTCGTTGACGTGGTATGCGTAGTTGCCCGCGACCGTGTTGCCGCCCGTCGAGTAGGACGAGCCGAGGATGTCGGTCGAGAACGAATACTGACGGCCGAACGTCAGCGTGCCGTACTGCGTCTGGCTCAGGCCGACGTAAGCCTGGCGGCCGAACATCGCGCCGCCCTGACCGGCCGCGCCGGTGCCGACGCTGAAGCCGTTTTCGAGCACGAAGATCGCCTTCAGGCCGCCGCCCAGGTCTTCCGTGCCGCGCAGGCCCCAGCGGCTGCCTTGCGCGATGCCGTCGTCGAACTTGAACAGCTTGCTGCCGGCCGCGGTCGAGCTCTTGGTGCTGTGGTTCACGTAGCTGATGCCGGCGTCGATCACGCCGTACAGCGTGACGCTGCTTTGCGCGTGGGCGGTACCGGCCGTTGCTGCCAGGATGGCGATGGTCAACAGTTTCTTGTTCAAAGGATTCTCCGAGCGAGTAAAGGGCTTTTACAGTTGCGGCTCCGGCGCTCTCTATGGGCGCTCTCACGGACCGGCGGCAACTTTATCGACGAACCACTTAATGAATGTGACAGCGTTGTCATCTGACGAATATGTGGTTCTGATGCCACAGTCGCTCCCGCGCGATCGCGCCACGGGTTATGCCGAACGCGCGCGTCATTCCATCGCTCTCCGGAATATGCACATGAAATAAGCTTGGTTGGTGCCGCTGCGCGGGCGTGCCACGATGCGCGCTCCATCACGAAACGGGACAAGAGCACACCATGCGACGTTCGATCCTGACCGGCCTCGGCGCGCTTGCCGCGGCGCTGGCCTTTGCCTCATCCGGCGCGCACGCCGATTCGCAGACCTTGAAGATCGGCACGATGAGCGGCCCCGATGCGCAGATCTGGAGCGAGGTGACCAAAGTCGCCGCACGCGAGGGCCTCGCGATCAAGGTGATCGAGTTCAACGACTACGTGCAGCCGAACGCGGCGCTCGACGCCGGCGACCTCGACGCGAACGGCTTCCAGCACCAGCCGTTTCTCGACAGCCAGATCAAGCAGCGCGGCTACCGGATCGTCAACGTCGGGCTCACCTACACCGCGCCGATGGGCTTCTATTCGAAAAAGCTGAAAGCGCTGAAGGACTTGCCGGCAGGTGGGAAGGTCGGCATCCAGAACGATCCGTCGAACGGCAACCGCGCGTTGCTGTTGCTGCAGAAGTACGGGGTGATCAAGCTGAAGCCGGGCGTCGGCACGAACGGCGTCAACGCGACGCCGCTCGACGTCGCCGAGAATCCGAAGAAAATCAGGATCGTCGAGCTCGATGCCGCGCAACTGCCGCGCGCGCTGCCCGACCTCGATGCCGCGTCGATCAACACCGACTATGCAGTGAAGGCCGGGCTCACGCCGGTGAAGGACGCGATCGCGATCGAGGACCTGCGCGGCCCGTATGCGAACCTGATCGCGGTGCGCGCGCAGGACAAGGACAAGCCGTGGGTGAAGAAGCTCGTCGCGGCCTATGAATCGGACGACGTGCGCAAGTTCATCGACCGGACCTTCGGCGGCGCGATCGTGCCGGCGTTCTGAGCGTCGACAGCACGTCGGCCGCTGCCCGGCCGCTGCGCCGGGGCATCGGTCGCATTCGTCTGAGCCGAAAAGCAAATCGCCCGCGCAAGCGGGCGATTTCGTCGATGCACGCGGCGATAGCGCCGCGGGCCGTTCGCTCAGGCCGACAGCAGCGAGCCGCTGCGGATCGGCGTCGCGCCGGCGATGCGCGCGACTTCCATTCCGGCGGTGGCGAACCGCACGACCTGCCGCGCGTACAGCACGCCCGACACGCTGCTCTTCAGCGTGATCACGCGATCGGTCAGCGGATCGACGATGTCGGCCACTTCCTGGCCGGCCTCGATCCACGCGCCCACCGGCGTGCGGAACACGATCACGCCCGACACCGGCGCAACCAGCGGATCGGTGCCCGCGAGCGGCGTGGCCGGGTGCGCGAGCGGCGGCAGCGGCGCCGGCGTGCCGTCGATCAAGCCGCGTTCGGTCAGATAGTCGACGATCGCTTGCGCGTCGTGCTCGGCCAACTCGTACGACACGTCGCGTTCGCTGCGCAACTCGACCGTGACCGAGATCGCGCCGTTCGGGATCGGGAAGCGATCGCCGAACCGGTCGCGCAGATCCGACCAGCAGAAGCTGTGGATTTCATCGAACGGATTGCCGACCGAATTCAGCGCCAGCAGCGACGCCTGCGCATTCAGATAGCGCGCCAGCGGCTCGACGTCCTGCCAGAGGTCGGGGTTCGTGTACAGGTGCATGACCGCGTCGTTGTCGCAGTGCAGGTCGAGCACGATGTCGGCGTCGAACGACAGCTTCTGCAGCGCGAGCCGCTGCGATTCCAGCTCGGTGCGCGGCTTCTGCTCGTCGAGCGCTTCGCGCATCGCGGTGCGCACCGCGGCGACGTTGCGCTGCGCGTCGCCCGTCAGCCGGCCTTCGATGCGCGGCAGCACGAGCGCGGCGAGATCGTGGAAATTGCGGTTGAAGTTCTGCATCGAGCCGAGCTCGAAGCGGCCCAGGTGATCGCCGAACACGTGTTGCGCGAGGCCGATCGGGTTCGGCACCGGCACGATCACGACTTCGCCGCGCAGCTTGCCCGCCGTCTCGAGCGCGGCGATCTTGCGGCGCAGCAGCGTGGCGACCAGCATGCCGGGCAGTTCGTCCGCATGCAGCGACGACTGGATGTAGACCTTCTTGCCGCCGCGCGGGCCGTAGTGGAAGCTCGTGATCTGACGTTCGGTGCCGATGGCGGGGGAAATCAGCGGATGGGTCTGCGTTTGCATGATGGGGGAAGGCGGCGCAGCCGCGAATGATCCGGTATGCGTGGAAGGTCGATTGTACGTTGCCTTGCGCGAAGCTATCAAACCGCGTCGGCGGTATCGCGTTTTCCGTTGCGAATCATCGGCTTGGCGCGAAAACAAGCGCCCGCGGGGCGCGTCCCGCGCGAGCGTTCGCGCAGCCTTGCGCCGCGCCGGCGCAAAAAAAACGGGCTCCTTGCGGAGCCCGTCTGCGCGGCTGCAAAGCGCGCGTTGCGCGTTGTTACTTGCCGTACACGTCGAAATCGAAGTACTTCTTCGCAATCTTGTCGTACGTGCCGTCCTTGCGCATCGCGGCGATCGCGCCGTCGATCTTCGTCTTCAGGTCGGTGTCTTCCTTGCGCAGGCCGATGCCCGCGCCGTTGCCGAGCGTCTTCGGATCGTCGAGGTCCTTGCCTGCGAAATCGAAGCCGGCGCCGCGCGGCGTCTTCAGGAAGCCGATTTCGGCTTGCACGGCGTCCTGCAGCGCGCCGTTCAGGCGGCCCGAGATCAGGTCGGCGTAGACCTGGTCCTGGTTCTGGTACGGGACGACGGTGACGCCCTTCGGCGCCCAGTACGTCTTCGCGTAGGTTTCCTGGATCGTGCCTTGCTCGACGCCGATCGTCTTGCCCTTCAGCGATTCGGCCGTCGGCAGCAGGCCCGCGCCCTTCTTCGTGACGAGGCGCGTCGGCGTGTTGAACAGCTTCGCCGAGAAGGCGATCTGTTCTTCGCGGGCCGGGGTCATCGACATCGACGACAGCACGCCGTCGAACTTGCGGGCCTTCAGCGCCGGGATCATCCCGTCGAAGTCGTTCTCGATCCACACGCATTTCGCGGCGATGCGGCGGCAGATCTCGTTGCCGAGGTCGACGTCGAAGCCGACCACCTTGCCGTCGGCGCCTTTCGATTCGAAAGGCGGGTAGCTTGCGTCGACGCCGAAGCGTACGGTCGACCAGTCCTTCGCGTATGCAGTGCCGGCCGATACGGCCAGCAGGGCCACGGTCACAGCCGCAAGAATCTTTTTCACTCGGTGACTCCTCGTTTTGTTCGATGGGTGCGCGGTTGTGCCGCGCCGTAAGCGTTCGCCCCGGCGCGGCTTCGCGTCGGACGGTCCGTTTCGCATGCCCGATGCGGGCGCGCGACGTGCGCAAGATTATCAAGACAAAATACCGGCAGGGCGCCTAGGACATGCCCCGATACCGGCCCGGACGGCCGCGCTCGCGCGATGCGGCCGTTTCAAAGCAAGGAACGATTCAGCCTAGCGTTTCGTTGACCGCGCGCTGCAGGCATGTGACGAATTGCGACACGGCGGGCGTCGGCAGCAGGTCGCGGCGGGCGATGATCGACAGGTCGAAGCGCGGCATGGTTTCGTCGAGATCGGCCGTGCGGATGCCGAGCGGCGCGACCATGGCGGCCAGCGGGCGCGTGAAGCAGCCGATCACGTCGGAGCGTGCGACCAGGCCGAGCGTCACCGCGAACGACATCGGCGAACGCAGCAGGCGCTTCGGCAGCGGCAGGCCGCGCGCCTCGAACATCGCCATCATCACGCTGTGCGGAAACTGCTCGGCGCCGACGGTGACGATCCATTCCGCGTCGAGTAAATCCTCTAAACGGCGCGCGTGCGCGAGCGGGTGGCCGTCGCGCATCACGACGGTGAACTCGGTGGACAGCAGCGGCGTCTGCGTGAATTCGCGGTCGAGCGCGGGCACATGGTGCATCGCAGCGATGTCGAGCGTGCCGTTGTGCAGCTGCGCGAGCGCGTCGGGCACCGTCACTTCCTCGAGATGAAGGCTGACGTTCGGCATCGCGCGGCGGAACGCGGTGACCGCGTGCGGCAGCGCGGTCAGCGCGATCGACGGCATCGTGCCGACGGCGACGCGGCCCGACATCTCGCCTTTTACCTGCTCGACGGCTTCGACGGTGCGGCGCATGTCGCCGAGCAGCTGCTCGGCGCGCGGCAGCAGCGCATGGCCGCACGCGGTCAGGTCGACGCCGCGCACGCTGCGCACGAGCAGCTCGGCGTTCAGCGCGGTTTCGAGTTCGCGGATCGTATGCGTGATGGCGGGCTGCGTGACGCCGAGCTCGCGCGCGGCGGCGCGCAGGCTCTTGTGATGCGCGACGCAGACGAACGCGTGGAGCTGCGCGGTGTTCAGGTGGTTGCGGATGCGGGTCATCGATCGGTTCGAGGCTGGTGGCGGCGCGGTGGCGCGGTGGCGTTGACGCGGGGATCGATAGGGTAGCGCGGGGGTGGGG
>NZ_PQMX01000135.1:0-6760 GCF_004368385.1 Burkholderia sp. B10
CTTGTGAAGGTGATACGTGAGAAAGGCGGGCCAGACTGGCGTGCGGGCGGGGCTTTCGGGGGCGGGAAAACGCGGAAAAAGCGGGCGGTATCGTCGGCGGTGAACCGGAGCCGCGTCGTGCGCGGCCCCGGCCCGAAGATCACAGATAGTACGCAGTGCTGGTCATGACTTTCGAGGCGGCGCGCATCAGCATCCGAGCAGGCAGCGGCAATTCCACTCCGCCGGCATCGGTCGCTGCCTTGCCGTGCTTCACCTCGTCGATGCGCATCTGATCGACGATCGCGCGCGACGCGGTGTCCGCGGCCGGAAGCTCGGACAGGTGGCCTTCGAGGTGATTCTCCACCTGGCGCTCGGTCTCGGCCATGAAGCCCAGGCTGACCTTGTCGCCGAGCGTGCCGGCAGCCACGCCGATCGCCAGCGCACCCGCATACCAGAGCGGATTCAACAGGCTCGGGCGCGAGTCGAGCTCCTTCAGGCGGTGCGCGGTCCATGCGAGATGGTCCTCTTCCTCGCGCGCGGCTTCCTCGAACATCGCCTTCGCGGAGGCGGTGCGCGCCGTGAACTTCTGCGCCTGATAGAGCGCCTGCGCACAAACCTCGCCGACGTGGTTCACACGCATCAGCCCGGCGGCGTGCGTGCGCTCCGCGGGCGTCAGTTCGGCAGCCGGCGGCTGCGCGGGCACCGGCACCGGCCGGCTCATCCGGCTAATGCCGGTCAGCGACCTGAGGCCACGGTCGAATTCGCTGATCAGTTCGTCCAACACCATCCTGTTCTCCTGTCTGCGTGTGCTGCCGCGGGCGGCAAAAGGCACGTGCTCCGCTGCGTAACCGACTTGATTATTCAGCGGAAATTGCGGTTAACCCGTGATTTTAACCATTGTTGCATAAAGGAAACATGGCGACCTTGAGCCACGGCATTTCGCTTTGTCGGAAAAAGTGGCTTTGCTACATTACGAGCGACTTCTTGCGAAGTTGAAGGGGCTCGTCGACACAACATAACTATCCGCCCCGCCAAAAAAATTCAGTGATTCTTGGAGATCCGTTAATGAAAAAGTCGCTTCTCGCGCTCGTCGCGCTGGGCGCGTTCGCTGGCGCAGCCCATGCGCAAAGCAGCGTGACCCTTTACGGCATCATCGATGAAGGCTTCATCTTCAACAACAACGCGAAGGGCGGCCATCTGTACGGTCTGGCCAGCGGCGTGATGCAAGGCAGCCGCTTCGGCCTGCGCGGCACCGAAGATCTGGGCGGCGGCCTGAAGGCGATCTTCGTGCTCGAAAATGGTTTCGACGTGAACTCCGGCAAGCTCGGTCAAGGCGGCCTGATGTTCGGTCGTCAGGCTTACGTCGGCCTGTCGAGCCAGTACGGCACGGTCACGCTGGGTCGCCAGTACGACTCCGTCGTCGACTTCGTCGGCCCGCTCGAGGCAGGTGACCAATGGGGCGGCTACATCGCCGCTCACCCGGGCGACCTCGACAACTTCAACAACGCTTACCGTGTGAACAACGCGGTCAAGTACACGAGCGCAAACTACGGCGGCTTCACGTTCGGCGGCTTGTACAGCTTCGGCGGCCAAGCCGGCCAGTTCTCGAAGAATCAGGTCTGGTCGCTCGGCGCGGGCTACAACAACGGCCCGCTGGTCCTGGGCGTCGGCTACCTGAACGCACGTACGCCGGCGAACTACGGCGGCATCTTCAACACCGGCTCGTCCGATCCGGCGGCAAGCGGCAAGCCGGTCGTCTCGTCGCCGGTTTACGGCACGTACGCGAACAGCGCGAACACGTACCAGGTCATCGGCGCGGGCGGTGCATACACGTTCGGCGCGGCAACGATCGGCGCGACGTACTCGAACACGAAGTTCAAGGGCTTCTCGGCCGGTCAATACACGAACCAGACCGCGACGTTCAACAACGGCGAACTCAACTTCAAGTACCAGTTGACCCCGGCGTTGATCCTCGGCGCCGCGTACGACTACACGCAAGGCAGCAAGATCGACGGCAACTCGGCGGCCAAGTATCACCAGGGCTCGCTGGGCGTCGACTACTTCCTGTCGAAGCGCACCGACGTCTACGTGATCGGCGTGTATCAACACGCGTCGGGCAACGTGCTCGATTCGTCGGGCCACATCGCTCCGGCCACCGCCGCGATCAACGGCCTCGACCAGTCGAGCACCAGCAACCAGGTCGCGGCCCGCGTCGGCATCCGTCACAAGTTCTAATCAGCTTGCCTGACAAGCCGCAGTGTCTTGAAGGCGCCTTCGGGCGCCTTTTTCTTTTTCGGTTGGGCGCGGTCGGCGTGTGGCGCGCGCGGCGGCGCGGCGCGAGCGCTTGCGCCGGCTGTGCGCTGGCGACGCAGCGCCACGTGAACGCCGCCTTTACCGGCACCGAAGTTCACCGCGCGCCTGCCATTCGAAGCGAAGCGGGTGCATGGAATGGTCGCGGCCGCGCCGGCGGCCACCGCCCTCGGGGTCGAACGACCATCGTGGCGACGGCCACGTCCCGACGATATCTGCAGCGCGACGCGTCGCCCGCCCAAAATTAAAAAGCCCGGCACAAGGCCGGGCTCGCAGGTTCGAACGTCGACCTTACGCTTTACGCGCGTCCGTCGCGCAGTTCGCGCCGCAGGATCTTTCCGACGGTCGTCTTCGGCAGTTCCGTGCGGAATTCGACCAGCTTCGGCCGCTTGTAGCCGGTGAGCCGCTCCTTGCAGTACGCGAGGATGTCCTTGTCGGTGAGCGCCGGGTCCTTTTTCACGACGAACAGCTTCACCGCTTCGCCCGAGTGTTCGTCCGGTACGCCGACGGCCGCCACCTCGAACACGCCCGGATGCGACGCCACCACGTCCTCGACCTCGTTCGGATACACGTTGAAGCCGGACACGAGGATCATGTCCTTCTTGCGGTCGACGATCTTCACGTAACCGCGCGCGTCCATCACGCCGATGTCGCCGGTCTTGAAGAAGCCGTCGGGAAACATGACCTTCGCCGTTTCATCCGGACGGTTCCAGTAGCCGGCCATAACCTGCGGCCCGCGAATGCAGATCTCGCCCGGCTCGCCGAGCGCGACGTCGTTGCCCGCGTCGTCGCGAATCGCAATCTCGGTCGACGGCAGAGGCAAACCGATCGTCCCACTGTATTCGGTGGCCGTCACCGGGTTGCAGGTCGCCACCGGCGACGTCTCCGACAGGCCATACCCTTCGACGATCGCCGTATGGGTTTTTTCGTACCAGCGCTTCGCGACGCCTTCCTGGATCGCCATCCCACCGCCGTTCGCGATCGCGAGCTTCGACAGGTCGAGCTGGCCGAAATCCGGATGGTTCAGCAGCGCGTTGTACAACGTGTTGACTGCCGGAATCGTCGAGATCTGGTAGCCCTTCAGCTCCTTGATCATGCCGCCGATGTCGCGCGGGTTCGGGATCAGGATGCCCATGCCGCCCGTGCGCATGGTCAGGAACCCGCAGACGGTCAGCGCAAACACGTGATAGAGCGGGAGCGCGACGACGGTGATGAACTGCTTCACGTCCGGGAATTTCTCATGCGCGGGATGGTGCCACGCGCCGGCTTGCAGCACGTTCGACACGATGTTGCGGTGCAGCAGCGTCGCGCCCTTCGCGACCCCGGTGGTGCCACCCGTGTACTGGAGGAACGCGACGTCGTCCGGCGCGAGCTTCGGCGGTTTGAAGGTCTGCCGTGCGCCCTCCGACAGCGCGGCGTTGAAGCGCGTATACGACGGCAATTGCCACGGCGGCACCATCTTCTTTACGCGCCGCACGACATAGTTGACGAGCCAGCCCTTGATGCCCAGCAGGTCGCCCATCGATGCGACGACGACATGCTTGATCCCGGTGTTGGCGATCACGGCCTGAAGCGTCGACGCGAAGTTCTCGAGAATGACGATCGCCTCTGCGCCGCTGTCCTTCAGCTGATGCTCGAGCTCGCGCGGCGTATAGAGCGGGTTGACGTTGACGACCGTATAGCCGGCGCGAAGCACCGCGACGATCGCCACCGGGTATTGCAGCACGTTCGGCATCATCAACGCGACGCGCGCGCCGCGCTTCAGCCCGCGCGACTGCAGCCACGCGCCGAAATGTCGCGACAGCGCATCGAGTTCGCCGTACGTGATGCGCTTGCCCATGCAGACGAACGCGCTGCGATCACGATACTGGCGGAAGCTCTCGTCGAGCAGATCCGGGATGGATGGGTAGGGGGACGCGTCAATTTCGGCTGGAACGCCGGGTGGGTACGATTTCAGCCAAATTTTTTCCATGCCGCGCGTCTCCTCACTGATTTTCGAATGGTCGTGCTAAAACGCATCGTAGCGGCTCGCCCGTCCCGAGACAACAGGGTTAGATACCCACTTCCAACTTTCGATTGAATTCGTCAGATCATATCGCGATGTTCGGTCAAATCCGTTCTACTTCTACCAGGCAATCGTAAAACGTCGCCGAATTGCCGAGATCGGTCAGCGCCTGACTCGTCACTTCATTTGCGTTTCGGCCGTCCGCGGACAACTTCTTCCACCAGATCGACAAGCCCACGACCAGCCCCGCGCGCGCACGATCCGTGACCCTCGCGACGGCCTGCATCGAGCCGCGGTCGTTGAAGATTCGCACCATGCCGCCATCGCCGATGCCGCGCGACTCGGCGTCCGCCGGATGGATGTCGAGGTGCGGCTCGCCTTCCGTACTGCGCAGGCTCTCGACGTTGACGAACGTGCTGTTCAGGAAGTGGCGGGCCGGCGGCGAAATCATCGCGAGCGGGTAACGCGCGGCCAGTTCCGGCGACGCCTCGGCCGACTCGTACGGCGGCAGATAATCCGGCACCGGATCCAGGCCCATTTGCTCGAGTCGCGCGCTGTGGAACTCGCATTTTCCGGACGGCGTGCGGAAGCCGCCGTTTGCAAACGGCGCATCCGCGAGCTTGAGCTTCACCCAGCCCGCGTGCTTCAAGGTGTTCCAGTCGCTATCGAGCGTCGGGTCGTCCCAGCGGAGCGCCGCCTGAGCGACTTCTTCGTCGCTGTGATAGAGCGCCGGCTCGTCGAGCCCCATGCTGCGCGCGATGCCGCGGAAAATCTCCGTGTTCGGCCGCGCCTCGCCGACCGGCGGGATCGCCGGCAGGTTCGCCATCACGTAGGTGTGACCATACGATTTGTGGATGTCGAGATGCTCGAGTTGCGTCGTCGCAGGCAGCACAATGTCGGCGAAATCGACGGTATCCGTCTGGAAGTGCTCCAGAACGACTGTGAACAGGTCCTCGCGCGCGAACCCCGCTGCTACCTTCGACGAGTCCGGCGCGACGGCCACCGGGTTCGAGTTGTAGACGATCACCGCTTCCACCTTCGGCCCGAAGGCATCGTCGCCCGGATGCAGCAACGCGTCGCCGATCGCATTCATGTTGATGATGCGCGGCAACTTGTGCGGCCAGCCGGGGATGAGATCCGGGCGCAGCAAGGCGGCATGATCGATCGGCGCGAATTCCGACGACGACAGCAACAGCCCGCCGGCCCGATCGCGCCATGCGCCCGTGAGTCCGGGCAGGGATGCGATTGCACGCACTGCATTGCCGCCGCCGCGCACGCGCTGCATGCCGTAATTGAGGCGAATCGATGCCTTGCGCGTCGCGCCGTAGCGGCGCGCGAGTTCGATCAGTTCCGACGCGTCGATCCCGCAAATTTGGGCGACGCGTTCGGGCGGATAGGACAGCGCTCGCGCCTTCAGCGCCTCGAAGCCGACCGTATGGTTCGCGATGTAGTCGTGATCGAGCAGGTTCTCGGTAATCAGCACATTCATCATGCCCAAGGCGAACGCGCCGTCGGTGCCCGGCTTCAGTGCGATGTGCTGATGACACTTCTCCGCGGTCAACGAGCGATACGGATCGATCGCGACCAGGCGTGCCCCGCGGCGCTTGGCTTCCTGCGCGCGTGTCCAGAAATGCAGACTCGACGCAATTGGATTGGCGCCCCAGATGAGGATCAGCTCGCTTTCCTCGAAATGTTCGAGGTGCATGCCGATGTTTCCGCCATACGTGTAGCGCAGCCCTGCCGCGCCGGCCGCCGCGCAGATTGTGCGCTCGAGCCGCGACGCGCCGATTTTGTGGAAGAACCGTTGAGCAATGCCTTCGCCCTGCACGAGGCCCATCGTTCCCGCATAGCTGTACGGCAAGATCGACTCCGGCGAGCGCGCGGCGATATCGCCCAAGCGGCGGCCGATCTCGTCGAACGCTTCGTTCCAGGTGATCGGCGCAAAACGCCCTTCCCCCTTCGCGCCGATGCGCTTGAGCGGAACGGTCAGACGGTCAGGATGATGAACGCGATCGGCATATCGGCTGACTTTCGTGCACAGCACGCCTTGGGTCGGCGGATGCTCGGGGTCGCCGGTGACCTTGATTGCCTTGCCGTTTTCGACGGTTACGCGCATCGCGCATGTGTCGGGACAATCGTGCGGGCAAACGGCCCGAGCTATCTGGGTAGCTCCGTTCATCGTTCTGGATCCTGCATCGGGGGAGATTGGCAGATTCTACGTGGACGCCCTTGATCAGGCTTCACTTCATCCGAATTTCCTGATTGTCCGTCGGAAATCGGGAAGGGGGATGGAATTTTGTTGGTATGGGATAGTGACCTGCCCCCTGCAAACAGGGCCAGCCGGAGTCTAGTAAAGTTCGTTTTCGGAGAAGAAGACGAACATGAAGAAGCGCTTTACGGAACAGCAAATCATCGGGTTTCTGAAGGAAGCCGAGGCCGGTATGCCGGTCAAGGAACTGTGCAGGA
>NZ_PQMX01000136.1:0-6478 GCF_004368385.1 Burkholderia sp. B10
AGACAGCTACAGACTGAAACAGCAACGCAAAGCCGGGCACGTCCCGACATCGAAGAAGTAACGACTGGCTCAGTTTTACTTTGCGCGATCAGGCGCGAAGTGGCTCAGATTTCAAATGCGTTTGACACTTGCGCGCGACTTCGAGCGCGAGCGATTTGGTGAAGCCGTGCATGCCGGCCTTCGCCGCCGCGTAGTTGGTCTGCCCGACCGAGCCCTTCGAGCCGTTGACCGACGAGATATTGATGATGCGCCCCCAGCCGCGCTCGACCATGCCGTCGCACACCGGCTTCGTCATGTTGAACACCGAGTCGAGGTTGGTGCGGATCACCGCGTCCCAGTTCACCTTGTCGAGCTTGCGCAGCGTCATGTCGCGCGTGATGCCCGCGTTGTTCACTAGGATCTCGACCGGGCCGACGTCCCGGACGATCTTCTCGACGCACTGCTGACACGAATCGTGGTCGGCCACGTCCACCGGGTACGCGTCGAATTCATGGCCGGCCGCATGCATCGCGCCGAGCCAGCGATCGGCGCCGCTGTTGCCCGGCGAAAACGTGACGACGACCCGGTGGCCCGCATCGCTCAGCCGGATGCTGATCGCTTCGCCGAGGCCGCCCATTCCACCCGTCACAACTGCAATTCGCTTAGTCATCCTGTTTTTTACCGACAAGAAAAGTAGACAATCACGCGAGACGGCCGCACCGCCGATGCCGCCGCCCCGCCGCTGCGATGCGTCCGCGCCCGCGGCGCGGACACGGCGCATCCCGGAACATCACGCTTGTTGTTGGCAACGTATCGCGCGCGAAGCCGCTGCTTCGTGCGCGCGCGGCGCAGGCTGCGCCGCCTCCATGCTCGAGCGTCGAATCGCGCTCATGCGCTTACGCGCGCTCCACCGCGAGCGCCACGCCCATCCCGCCGCCGATGCACAGCGACGCCAGCCCGCGCTTCGCATCGCGCTTGACCATCTCGTGCAGCAGCGTCACCAGAATCCGGCAGCCCGATGCGCCGATCGGGTGACCGATCGCGATCGCGCCGCCGTTCACGTTCACCTTCGACGTGTCCCAGCCCATCTGCTTGTGCACCGCCAGCGCCTGCGCCGCGAACGCCTCGTTGATCTCCATCAGGTCCAGATCGCCCGGCGTCCAGCCCGCGCGCTCCAGGCAGCGCCGCGACGCCGGCACCGGGCCCATGCCCATCACGCTCGGATCCACGCCCGCGTTCGCGTACGCCTTGATGCGCGCCAGCGGCGTGAGCCCCAGCGACTGCGCCTTCTGCGCCGACATCACCAGCACCGCCGCCGCGCCGTCGTTCAGCCCCGACGCGTTCGCCGCCGTCACCGAGCCGTCCTTCGCGAACGCCGGCTTCAGCCCCGCCAGCGACTCCGCCGTCACGCCGTGACGCACGAACTCGTCGGTCGCAAACTGCAGCGGCTCGCCCTTGCGCTGCGGAATCGACACCGGCACGATTTCGTCGGCGAAGCGGCCAGCCTTCTGCGCGGCTTCCGCCTTGTTCTGCGACAGCGCCGCGAACGCGTCCTGCTCCTCGCGCGTGATCCCGTATTCCTTCGCGACGTTCTCCGCCGTGATGCCCATGTGGTACTGGTTGTACACGTCCCACAGCCCGTCGACGATCATCGTGTCGACCAGCTTCGCGTCGCCCATCCGGAACCCGTCACGCGAGCCCGGCAGCACGTGCGGCGCCGCGCTCATGTTCTCCTGGCCGCCCGCGATCACGATCTCCGCGTCGCCCGCCGCGATCGCGTTCGCCGCCAGCATCACCGCCTTCAGGCCCGAGCCGCACACCTTGTTGATCGTCATGCCCGGCACCGCCGTCGGCAGCCCGGCCTTGATCAGCGACTGACGCGCCGGGTTCTGCCCCGAGCCCGCCGCCAGCACCTGGCCCATGATCACTTCGCTCACTTGATCGGGCTGCACGCCTGCGCGCTCCAGCACCGCGCGAATCACCGTCGCGCCCAACTCCGGTGCCGCAACCTTCGCGAGCGAACCACCGAATTTGCCGACCGCGGTCCGCGCGGCCGATACGATCACTACGTCCGTCATGTTCTGTTCCTGCGTTGAAATCAATGGGTCGATAGGGGATGCGCGGCGGTGGGCGGGAGGCGCGCAGACTGCCGCGCCTCGGCGCCGCGCGGCCGCGCGTGCGGACGCGCAGCGCGACCGTCAGAGCGGATGCGTCGCACACCGCGAAAGCGATACGCGGCACTTCCGCGCGCTCCGGCCGTTCCCGGACATCGCGCCGCAAGCCGACCGCGCGCACCGGCCGCCGCGCAGCACACGCGACGGCCGGCACGCGGCTCCCGTGGCGATCGAGCGATCGTGTTCGTGTCGCGCGTGTCGCGACCCGCGATCACGCCGCCGATTCGCGCGAAGCGGCGTCCTTGCGGGCGGCTGCGGCCGTCTGCTTCGCGCCGCGCGCGGCCGTGTCGCTGACCGCGTCGAAGCCGCTTTGCGCGGCCTCGATCGCCTGCCCGGTTGCCGCGCGCATCGAGTCGGCCGCGGCCGTCGCCGCGGACAGCGCCGAATTCAGTGCGGCCACCACGGCGCCCGAACCGGCCGGTGCATGCTTGGTCAGCTCGCCGACCACGTCCTTCACGCGCTTGTCGGTCTCCTCATACTGCGCCTGAGCGACTTTGGCCCACTCGGCCTGCGTCGACACCGCGATGTCGAACAGATGGCGACCGTACGCGGCTGCCTTGCCGGCCGCTTCCTGCGGCGCGGCGACCTGCTGCGCGAAACCAGCCGCCGGGTTGCTCGCGTTGAACGCGTTCTTCAGCTTGTCCTCGTACTCAGCGAGCGCCGTCCGGGCCACTTGCAGATTGAGTTCGACGACGGCCTCAAAGCCGCTGATCGCCGGACGCGCGATCGCAAACCAGGCTGCGATACCGGACTGATAATCGGCGGCGAATTTTTCGGGGGCAAATACGGACATCGGGCACGCTCCTGTTTGGCAATGCGAGAGACGACGTAATGGAAAATGGAAGGCAGATCGACGGCCCGCTTCCTTATTGACAACCCGCAACTCCATTGAGCTCGAGAAGTTGAGGAAGGCCATTCTAGAACGTTTAATTGTCAATTAAATGGCATTAATGATAGGTAAAAACCCTTATGCCTCGAAATGACCGACACCGCGAGGCGTCCTCAGGCTTGCATGGCGGCGTTGCACCGCATTGCCGACGAGCGCTTTTACCTTTTTACAGCATGCCGCGGCACGACGAGACGCAATATTTACCCCGTCATTATTCCCGATATTCGAAAAATGGTCGCATTTGAATGCGTCCATTTCTCATGTAATCGTTTTTCCGATTTATTATGAAACCGTTGCCGGGATTACTAATACGCATTTAAATGATCGGATGATTCCGATTATTGCCGGCGCAGATTCACCCGGCCAACTCGCGGTGCAGTGCGCGAAACTCCTGCGCGAGCTTGTGCGCCGGCTCGAGATGAATCACGGGCTTGGACTGCTGGTGCGACTCGCGAATCTTCACCGACGCCGACAGCCGCGACGCGAGCACCGGCAGCCCTTCGCCGACGAGTTCGTCGACCAGCTGCTGCGGCAGGCTCGCGCGCGGCTGGAACTGGTTGATGACGATGCCTTCGACCTCGAGCGCCGCGTTGTGGTCCTGCTGGATTTCCTTCACGTTCTCGAGCAGCGTGTACAGCGCGCGGCGCGAGAAGTCGTCGCAGTCGAACGGAATCAGGCAGCGCTCGACCGCGATCAGCGCCGAGCGCGAGTAGAAGTTCAGCGCGGGCGGCGTGTCGATGTAGACGGCGTCGTAGCCGTCCAGCTCGTTCAGCGCGTCGCGCAGCTTGTAGATCTTGTAGCGCGACTCGAGCTTGCCGTGCAGCGTGTCGAGGTCCGCGTGCGCGGGCATCACGTCGAGCCCGTCGAATGGCGTCGGATGAATGAACGAGGCGACGTCGATCGGCCGGAAGTTGAACGTCAGCGCCGTCTCGAAGAACTCGGCGGCGCCGGGCCGCGCATCGGCCGCGCGATCGCCGAGCAGATAGTGCGTGGAGTTCGCCTGCGCGTCGAGGTCGATCACGAGCGTGCGCAGCCCTTCGCTGGCGCTGATCGCCGCCAGGTTGCAGACGATCGTCGATTTGCCCACGCCGCCCTTCTGGTTGAATACGACCCGCCGCATTGCGTCTCCTTCGATCGAACGTCGAAGAGACGAGCTTAGCCGGTCAATCATGGCGGCCGCGTGACATCGATCAGATGCGCGCGATTGCGCACGATTGCGGGCGGCATCCGCGGCGTGTCGGGCGCGCGGCACGTATACGGCAAAGGGCCCGGCGGTCCGCGCCGAGCGATTCGCTCGACTCGGGCCGCCGGGCCCCCTTCGGGTACGCGATGCCGTCGGTCCGCTTTAGAACGGTTCTGTTCCACAATTATGTAAACATTGCTACGCGACGAGCGACAGACCGACCGCCACGATGTTGACGGCCCTGAAACCGTAAAGATCGGTACTGGACCGCCCGTGCCTGCTGGGCAATCGGTCGATGCGCGACGCGCGCTGAGTTGAGATCAGTCTAGGCTTGTGTCGCCTCCCCTTTGCTGCGAATCATCGACATTTCGGGGTAGCTATTTATCGGTGCCCGCCTTCTTCGATACTGCAGGCGCTCAACCATTCAAATCCGCAGCTTGGTGCCGAGCGGCAGCAGCCGACCCAGAGCGGAAATTCGCGTCCTCGCATTCGACCTCAAAAGCCGACGCCAGCTGAAGTCGATGCTCTCCTTGGTAGGCCTGCGCGCCGGCACTTCTGCGTCAGACCTTCGCGCCCTGTGCCAATCCCGTAATTCACCGTCGAGGCGACCCCAGGTTAACCTCTCGATTCGGTGAAGCCATGCTCCTCCATGAACTTAACGAGGATTTCAGGGATGGACACCTGCCCACTGGAACCACTAGACCTCCAGGCGTTAGCTCGGTAGCTGACCCTCAGCTCTTGGGTGCCGACCTGAAGCACTAGTGCGGGTTGCGTGTCGTCATAGGTCTCTGCATAGCGGTAAGTTATTCCCGGTAGTGTGCCCTTTGAACGTTGCAGCGCAAGGAAGAGCGCGTAGCTCCTTAGCTCCGCGTGATACCCGGAAAGGCGTTTGCGCGACAACAAATAGATATCATCTGACCCCTCACGGTGTATAAGACGCTCCCCGCAATAGTCGATAAGCTGTGGCTCTGCCACGACATACCTGCGCCAATCCGTGCAGACTGCGGCCTCGATGAGTTCACGTAGCGCAGCACTGGCATCACCCTCGATGCGGTCGAGCAGATTCTGGAACTCGCGCCGGCCGATCACCTTCAACCAGTTCTCCGACCTGTCGCGGTAGGTACCGGCATCAGGCTGGCAGAAGGAGAACTTGGACGATCCACGCCCAATCAAGTAGTCGTCTATAGACAACAACGCACGCTCTAGGAGGTGCTCCGTGGAGGCGCGCACGCTCGCATCGAGGACCGCTCTTGCTCGCTCCGAGTAGCGGGAGAACGTGTCACGGTCAAGAGCCCCTTCGGACGGAGTGCTGAAGTCAAGCAGGAACCCGATCTTTCCTTGCAAGTATGGATGCGCCTCAGCTTCGATGAACAAGTCTTCCCATGTCGGATCTTCGACAATTAGTCGTGCCTTTCGTACCTCTTCCTTTACCTGCTCGCCGCTGAAGCCGGTGGGAGGTTCAGTCGCCTTCGATAGCGACTCGTACAAATTTCCGGCGTGAGAAGACAAGGCCTGCACCCCCTTGATGGCAAGGATAGCTGCGTAGACATCGTCTATACGGTGGTTGGCCAGAAGGTTCGAGGTGACGCGGTCCCATCGCGACCTCTCGCGCTCCAGCCCAGACGGCTCCGACGTCACCGCGGAGCAATTAACCCACGCAATGATGCAGAACAGCCTCATGAGATCAAGGTAGTCGCTGTTCGGCGCCAGAGCTCGCTCCAGCGTGGCCAGATCTGCTGTCGAAGCAGGGTCACAGAAGTGGTCCAATGCCACCGACGCGACTTGCGCAGTCGAGGGGCTAAAGGCTCCGTAGCCCTCGAGCTCTCGCAGCGGGATGTAGCCGCGGGCCTGGCGCAACCTCATGATCCATTCGACTGCCTGTTTTGGGGCACCGTAAGCGCGTTCGATTTGATTGCAGGCGTCGAAGAACGCCATCACGTACATGAACCGCAGGTAGAAGTCATCAACCACCTGTCCAACGGGTACGTTCTTCTTCTGAGAGGCAAGGCGCCAGAAAAGATCCATCCACTTCTGGTCCATCGCCAGGTCGAAGTCGCCGGCCCAAGGCTCTGGCGCCACACGGCCGACAAGCCATGCCTTGAAGTTCTCGAACGCCGTGAGCGGCTTGAACCGCACCGGGAATCGTGGAGGCCGGTTGGTTTAAGTTAATGCAGGCACTTCAGCAGCATTTCTGAGTTGCCTGTAGTAGTTTGCCTCAGCCTCGGCGGGCGGGATATAGCCGAGCGGTTCCAT
>NZ_PQMX01000137.1:0-6447 GCF_004368385.1 Burkholderia sp. B10
GCCCAAGGTTGGGACACGCGGATCCACATCGAATCCGAACCGTCCAACTTGCCGCGGCGATCCCACAGGAAGTGCACCTTCACGGCACTGCCGTTCGTGTGAATTTCTTCGCCCTTTGGGCCGACCACGATTGCCGACTGCGTGCCGTGAATGACGGGCTTCGGCGTATTTCTGGGCGAACGATACGGAAACTTCTTCGGGAGCAGAGAGAATGTGTTGCGGTACGGCAGTTTTGCGTTGTGTTCCGTGTAGTCGTTCACGGCCTCGTGGCGAACGTGCAGGATGGCGTATTCCTGATTGTTGGCCATGACCGGATGGTTCGACACTGTCACGCTGCCCGCAGTCGTCATCCGCCACGCGTAGCCGCTGCCCGTATATCGATGTGCGCTCGCTTCCTCTGCTTGCATCGCAATGCGTGCGTAACGATCGCCGTCATCGCCGTGGTCGAATAACGACTGATGTTCGAAACGCTCTGTCGTTTCGAGCCCCGCATGCCGGAGATTCTCCGGCTCGGCCTGCGCCAGCATCAGCGGCGACGACGGGTTCTGGTGATTGAAGTCGCGAAAGGCGATCTTGCCGACGCCAAAACGCCGGCCTTCATGCAACTGGTCGATACCGTTGTCTTCACTCGCCGCGCTGGCGTTATACGGTAAGTTGGCCAGCCCGTCGATCGGACGGAAAACGAAATTCGTATCGCCGATGACAAGGAAGTGCTTTTCCTTCTCGTAGCGGTGAGTCCAGATCAAGCCTTCCTGCTCCATCAGACGCGCACAGAAGTTGTAGTAGGACTCCTGGTACATCACGATGTATTCGAGCGGCTTCTGTGCGGTCCGGATGTCGAATTCGAAATCGGTGAACCCGTGATCCTGGAAAATCTCGGTGAGGATGTCCTGAGCAGTCTTGTTCTGGAAAATCCGGCAGTCGGTCGAGCGCGTCAAGAACCAGAACCACGGCGCCACCGTCATTTGATATTGCGTCACCTTGCCCGGGTTACCCGCCCGGTCGAAAGACGTGACGTATCCGTCGAAGTAGCGAATGCTGTCGGCCCCGCCTGACGAGACGATGCGCTCGAGCGTGGACTGCCGCGCGCTCTGGTCGAATCGAATCTTAATCGGTTGCCCGATCAGCTGATCAGGCACCAGGTCATGCTGGTGTGACAGCAAATCGAGGTGAATCTCTGGCAACCGATTGACGTGTTCGTCGATGACCGCGGTGCTGACCAGCAGCACGTCCGGACCGAGCGGCGAGTCGATGGTTACGTATCGATTTAGCTGAGTCAGCCGAGCAACGCCACCGGCCGCATTGTTGAGTGCGTCCGCAATCGCGGCCGGCGTTTTGTTCATCAGCGAAAAACCGGTCTGCGCGAGCTGAACCGCGCGTTGCACGGTGTCGATATGACTTGCGACGCCGGCGAGCGGGCCAATCTGTCCTGCCACCGTGGATGCGACCGGCCCGGCAAGGCCGCCAAGCGCGCTCAGCGAGCCCAACAGATTTCCGCCGGAACCGGCCGGAATACCGCCATTCGGGGCGAAACTCATTTGAATTCCCTTTATTTTCGTCTCAGGTTCTGTCCCCAATTGGCTCACCAGCTTGAGGCCCCGTTACTGTAGGACAAAACGTTTGCCAGCGAAAGATACCTGAAATTCCTTTGCAATTTCCCTGCCGATACTTTTCCACTCGCCAATCAAATAAGTGGTTGGGAACCGACGCAGGGTTCACCGCGTCGCAGTACCGCGCCGGTTTCTGCCGAGACCAATACGATTTGCACGAAGCTGGTGACTGGAACGTACGGGGAAAATAGTCGATCCATCACGCGCCCCAATCCGGCGAGACTGAATTGGACGAAACGCAGCTCGTCGATCACGAGACGGACCTCCAATCCTTGGACGAACGCTGAAGCCGGCTTGCCCGGTATCCAGCGCCGCACCCGTTCAGTCGAGAGCGACACGAGCGCGTCGAATCGCCGGCCGGCGTCGGGCGCGGACATGCCGAAGCGGGTGCACAAGCGCTTGAACTCTTTGAGGCCTTCGGCGTTTAGCCGCGCTGCCTGCGGAACCAGCCACGACAGCAATTCCCATAGGTCGCCGTGGTGAAGAATCGGCGCGGGACTTGCACTGGGCTGAGCCAATAACTCGATCTCGTCACCCGAGTCCCCATCGCGCACGGCCAACTGGCGCTCGCGCATTTCCGCCAGGTTGCCATTTGTGCAAGACAGCACGATGTCGAGGTGGCGCTGCGCGGCGGGATCAACGGGCTCGCCGCGAGCGTTCACAAGCGCGAGTTCCAAGCCACGCAATCCGTCTGCGCGCGCGCCAGTTGCCTGTCCGCGCAGCGGCTCCTGTCCCGGCTTGCCGGGCTCGGAAGGCGGCTTCGGCGCGCGCCGGGCTTCGTCCCGCAAAACGATCCAATATGGGCCTGGCGCTGCGCCAAGCGCGTGTTGCAGGGATTCGAAGGGCGCCAGAAGCGCGGCACCCTGGGCGGTCGTTATACGGACCTGATCAACTGACCAGATTTCGGTCGTAGCTGCGGTCTTCAGCGAAAACGGTTTCAGCGCATAGTAGGCTTGCCCAGCCTTCGTTTCGATTGGCTCCGCATTGCTTGAGAACAAGTTGACTACTGGTGTACAAAACAGCCGGAGATTGTCGGCCGACGCCGCGATCAGCCGTTGAGCGCGACGTGAGTCAGGGTGGATGCCGGCAAGGGCCAAATGCAACGTGATCCGGCGCGCGCCAACCGCCAACCGTTTCAACCGCGCCAAATTCAGGTCGAGGTTGTCAAATCGAGCGGGAAACGCGCCGTACTCCATCAACAAATGAAACGGAGCAGTCGTGTTGTCGCGAGGCGGCGGAAGCAGCGCGTCGGCATCGTCGAAACCTGCGGCCGCCAGCGGCATGTCCACCCGACGCCAGCGCCCGTTGCCGTCCAGTTCAACGAAGGCCCGCGTGGCGTGCATTAGCACCCCGTCGGCGAGCGCAGCCACCACCTCCCTCTCCCCCGCCAAATGCAACCGCACCGTATCTGGAGCGATGGAGAACTGGGCTGACGGTGCCGTGAGCTCAAGGGTGAAAGACAAAATCCCCGTAGTGTCGGCCGGCAGTGTGGTTTGCATCGGCGCGACGGTCGACGTCGCGTAACGTACACCGGAGACGGTCAACGGCACCAACGTGACGTCGGCGGCGGTGCGGAACACCAGGCGGCTATTCGGCGCCACCAGTTGCGTGCCGCGTGGAACGATCCGCGGCTCGGTCTGCTTGCTGTCTCGATCCACGCGGAATTGGGCCATCGCACAAGATGGAAACGGCCGCAGGAACGCTCCGTGGATTGTGTTAATCAACGCGTGCGTAAACTCCGGCACCTCATCTTCGAGTCGGATGTCGTGCCGAGCGCACATCAACGCGAACGATTGCAGCAGCCGTTCGACGTGTGGGTCATCCGAGTGCTCACCGGACATCGCAAGACGAGCCGCGATTTTGGGATAAAGCTCGGCGAATGTGCGCGTCGAGCGGCGCAGCAGACCCAACTCACGCTCAAAATGGGGTAGAAGATCCTCGGGTTCGATGGCCATACGCGTTTCAGACGGTCACGCCGATCTGTCAATCGGTACCGTGCTCATGGGTAGACGCAGCGATTCTAACCGGGCGTCGCGCACGCTTATCTCGAATCTATCGAGTCGAGAGCGAATCAATCATAGCGTTTGAAATACGCAGGCCATGAGGCATGCCGTGAAGCGAGGGCCGCCACTATGGCCCTTGTGACAGCCCTCTGGGCTTCGGGAGGGTCGGTTGCCCATCGCCAAGCGAGCAAAAGCGATGGGCTCGCTCTCGAAACTTCTCGGCATCGTAGCAGAGCAGGTTCGTTCGTCGACACCGTTTAACCATTGTTCACCGATTGCCAGCGCTCAATATCGCTCGTCCGTAGGCACCGATCTCGGAACGGTTTCTACGTCGACACAACTGCCCAGTGTGGCCAAACGAGCGTTGCACCGCGTACGTACCCGTTCCCCGCGCCTCCAGCGGACAGCACTTTCGGCCAACCACTCAGTACGCAGCATATGCGCCGGCCCGATCCAAAAATAGTGTGCTCTTGCAGAACGAGGCTCGCTCGCCTATACCGTACTCGACACGGCACCGGAGGCCATCGTGATCGTCCCTTTGTTGATGCCACGCTTGTTCTGTACAGCCTTCGAGTTGGCCGGCGCAATCTACGATGGCGAGGTGTTGGTCAATGCTCGCCGGGTTTCGAAAATTCGCGGGATGCTGATTTCGTTCTACGGTGCGGATCCTGGCCCTTACGAGCTTGCTCTCGCGACCGTCGCGACCGACGTGTTCTCGGACGAAAACACGCGGGCCTGCTTCCTCGAACGAGTCGATGCGTTCGACCGACTGCTCGGGAATAAAGGCCTAATTGAGGCGTGGGGAGAAACCGGCTGGGTGCGCCGCAATGCGATCGATGCAGATCGTTTCGCGCCTGCTCGATTTGTTGTCGAGGCCGCGGCCATCTGCGCACTGGATACGCGTCGCAGAACCTTCGACCTGCAGGAGTTTCACGCAGCGGCGTACAAGCGAGCCGCGTCGCGAGGCGTGGAATTCTGGTGACCCGCCTTCTATTGCGACGGCGAATCTCGCCTTGGGAGCTACTTCTTTCCTTCCGTTGACTTCCGCTCCACGCGCGGCGCTGACAATGACGCGCGTGCCCGTGACCGACTGAGAGAGATACGTTGTTCGCTCCGCAGAAGCTCGTTAGCAGCCCGCGCCTCTTTCAGCTCGGCCCGCACTTCAACCAACTCTGCCTCTCTCTCACGCCCGTGCTGGCTTGACTCCTCGAGAGTACGCTCAAGTGACTGTTGCGCTTCACGCGAAGCCTCGGATTTCGTGGTCGCAACCGCCGACGCTTGCTCGGCTTTCACTCGCGCCGCGCGCTCTTTCTCCAAGGCGTCACGAACGGTCTTGAGATCATCCTCCAAGCGCGGCATAGCCTCTAGCCGAAGCAACGCCTTGGCCAAGTCTGTCCGGGCGGTTTCCGCCGCCGCACGCTCGACCGCCGCTTCATGACGAGCCTCATCTCGCTCCGCCTCGACTTGCTCAAGGCGCCCGGAAAGCACCGCCTTCGCCGCGTAGGCGTTCTCGAGCGATGCAGAAAGATTTTCGACTAGCGCGGTTTGCCGCTCGGATTCGAGTATGAGATCCGCATTGGCTTGGCTCGCGATTTCTAGGTCCGCCCGCAACTCGCCCTTATTCCGCTCCACTTCGGACGCAACAAATTCCAGCAGGCCTCGCTGTAGCGCTAGAGGCAGTACGACCGGCGCTTCAGCGGGCCGAACCTGCGCGTCCTGCCACGCTTGAAAGAACTTCTGCACGGTCGCCATCGACCCCGTCCCCAAGCGCTCGCGGATGGCGCGCGCGGTCGGCCGGCCACCGGCGTCGCGAATTTGCTCCGCCACCTTGCTGACTTGATCTTGAGTAATGTTCGGTTCGCGCGCCATAACGTAACATTTCACGAAAATTGATGTTACGTTATGGAAATGCGCAAGAAAATTTTGGCTCGCCGTCGGTCGCCTCGGCGGACAAGCCGCAACGCATCGCAGCACAATGACGGGTTGTTTCCATCTGCGCTCAACCGCTCGCGCGTTTGCGCAAGCAACTCGGCAAAGGTCGTGGATGCCGGCGGCCTTCAGCCTCGCGACCAGGAGGGCGTCGAGCCAGCGGTTGAGTGCGCTTCAGTTGCGGCGCCTTGACGAGACTCGCCTCCATGCGCGCGAGCGCTGCGCCTTGGCGATCGCGCGGACTGCGATTACGTGCAGCCTTGCGATCAAGCACGGGGCACGCTTCCGGCGGCTAAGTCTCAACGTAGAGCGCGACGAGCTCGCGGTCGCTGTAGAAGGCATCGGGGTCGACCGCCTCTCGGAATGCCTCGAGCGTCGGCACTTTGCCGACCGCCCTTCCAGCTGCCGCGCCGGCGTGGGCGTCGCGGGGCAAGCTGCCCGGTTTCAGGGCAGCAGGTGCGCCGCGTCGATGTCGCGCGTGCAGCGTCGCCTCGTCTAGTCCCTCAAGGTACGCGCGGTACAGCGCGAAGTGGGCGGGCGCCTGGCGCAGTAATGATCGGGACGGGTGCTTGCGCATGTCAGCGGCGTGCCGTGCTCAACTGCCAGCGCGGTCCATGCAGCTGCTTTGGCAGCTCGCGCATCAGCCGGGCTTTCAAGTCGGGGATCAACTCCACGGTTCCGTGGGTGTCCACACAGTGCTGCTTGATCTTGTCGAGCTCGCGCTGCAAGCGGTCGAAGGGGTCGGTCGACAATGACCTGCCCCCTGCAAACAGGGCCAGCCGGAGTCTAGTAAAGTTCGTTTTCGGAGAAGAAGACGAACATGAAGAAGCGCTTTACGGAACAGCAAATCATCGGGTTTCTGAAGGAAGCCGAGGCCGGTATGCCGGTCAAGGAACTGTGCAGGA
>NZ_PQMX01000138.1:0-5651 GCF_004368385.1 Burkholderia sp. B10
TCGCGTCGTCGAGCACGAGCAATTCGCCCTGCGTCTTGTTGAAGCCGCGGCTCACGTGGTCGACGCGCAGGATTTCGGCGCCGGGCCGCGGCGGCTGAAGCGGCTGGGACGTCTGGACGGGGGCGTTTACAGCATTCGGATTGTGCATCGCGTTTCGCTCTCAATCGGTCTCAGTCGAGCCGCAGCTTCGCTTCGGCAAAGGCATACAGCGGGCGCCACAGCAGGCGGTTGAACAGGGTAACGAACAGGGACATCACGGCGATACCCAGGATGATCTTCGGAAAGTCGCCCGCGGCGGTGGTCTGCGCGATATATGCGCCGAGGCCGTGCGCCTCGATCCTCGTCGTACCCCACTGCACCGCTTCGGACACGATGCTCGCGTTCCACGCGCCGCCCGAGGCCGTGATCGCGCCCGTCACGTAGTACGGGAAGATGCCGGGCAGAATGGCCTGACGCCACCACTGCCAGCCGCGGATGCGGAAATTCGTCGCGGCTTCGCGATAGTCGTTCGGATAGGACGTCGCGCCCGCGATCACGTTGAACAGGATATACCACTGCGTGCCGAGCACGATCAGCGGCGACAGCCAGATGTCGGGGTTCAGGTGAAAGCGCGCGATCACGATCACGAACACCGGGAACAGCAGGTTGGCCGGGAACGCGGCGAGGAACTGCGCGAGCGGCTGCAGCTTCTCGGCGAGCTTCGGGCGCAGCCCGACCAGCACGCCGATCGGCACCCACACCACCGACGCGATCGAGATCAGCACGACCACCCGCAGCAGCGTGATGAGCCCGAGCACGATCACGTGGCCGACTTCGGCCAGCGTGACGCCGGTCGCCACGAAGCTGACGACGCGCCACACGATGTACGCGGTGGCGAGCACCACGAGCACGGCCCACGCGATGTCGACGGTGCGCGACGCCTTCTTCTCGACTTTCGGCAGCGAGAAGCGCATCGCGCCGGACACCGGCAGGCGCAGCGGAATCCGCGCGGCCTTCGCGAAGAACCAGCCGGCCGGCACCAGCAGCTGATGGATCAGCCGCGTGCGGCGCACGAGGTCGAGCAGCCAGGATTGCGGCGCGTCGCCAGACGCGGTGTTCTCCATCCGGAACTTGTCGGCCCACGCGATCAGCGGCCGGAACAGCAACTGGTCGTATGCGAGGATCACGACGGTCATCGTCAGGATCACCCAGCCGATCGCGCCGAGGTTCTTGTCCGAGATCGCCTGCGCGAGATACGCGCCGATACCGGGCAGCGTGATCGTCTGGTTGCCGACGGTGATCGCCTCCGACGCGACGACGAAGAACCAGCCGCCCGACATCGACATCATCATGTTCCAGATCAGCCCCGGCATCGAGAACGGCACCTCGAGCTTCCAGAAGCGCTGCCACGACGTCAGATGGAAGCCGCGCGAGACTTCGTCGAGGTCGCGCGGCACGGTGCGCAGCGACTGATAGAAGCTGAACGTCATGTTCCACGCCTGGCTCGTGAAGATCGCGAAGATCGCGGCGAGCTCCGCGCCGAGCACGCGGCTCGGGAACAGCGCGAGGAAGAACGTGACCGTAAACGAGATGAAGCCGAGCACCGGCACCGACTGCAGGATGTCGAGGATCGGAATCAGCACCATGCCCGCGCGCCGGCTTTTCGCGGCCAGCGTGCCGTAGATGAGCGTGAACGCGAGCGACGCGACCATCGCGGCGAGCATCCGCAGCGTGGTGCGCAACGCGTATTCGGGCAGGTTCGACGGGTCGAGCGAGATCTTCTGCGTCTGCAGCGTTGCGATCGGCGCCATCGTTTCGTGGAAGCCGACGACCGCCATCGCGATCAGACAGATGATCAGCGGGAACGCGATGAAGTCCCATCGGTTCGGCAAGACGCGCCACGCGGACGCGTTGGCGGTCCGGTTCGGATTGAAGAATCCGACGTCCATCAGGCGCCCTCCCCGGTAAGGCCGAACGAAGCCGGCAGACGATGTTGATTCATGGCAAAGCGCACGGGCGCGGTAATTCGACGCGGTAATTCGATTGATTCACGATCTCACGCCGGCGCGATGCGCCGTGCGTGCACGCTGCGCCCCGGCGGAGCCGAGTCGGGCCGCGACGGCACGACACTACACCAACCTGTATTTCAGGTACAACCGTGCGGGAGCGGCACGGCGCCGCGCGGGCAGCGCACGGTGCGTGCCCGGCGCGCACGCGGCACCGTATGCGGCGGCCCCGCGGCGCGAGGCAGCGCGGCCGCAGTCTTTCAGCCAGCATGCAGGCCCGAATTATGCCGTGATCCGGGCCGGGCGGGAACCCGCCCGCCGCACTCGGCCGCAAACAGCGTCGGGCGTCACGGGCGATCGCGACGAAGCGGGTATGATCGGGGCTGGCCCCCGGGCGTCGGTCGTCCGACCGCTGCCGGGGATCGACCGACCAGCGGGAGGAAGGGAATGGCAGGAAACTTGGTGATCGTCTGCCGCGATCAGGACGCCGATGCGTTCTACGAGCTGATGCAGGAATACGGGTCGTTCCAGACCCGGCTGTCGTCGACGGCGTGGTACCTGAACATGAACGTCGTACCGGAATCGCTCCAGGAGGAAATCCTGGAGCGCCTCGGCCGCTATACGACCGTCTATATCTTCGAGGCCACGAGCGTGACCTACAACACGATCGACAGCAACGCCGCCGAAACGCTCGGCTCACTGTTCGGCGAATGATGCCGCGCGGCGCCTGCCGGGCAGGCGCCGCATCGGGCGCTTACGCGCCTGGTGCGCGCAGATCGTCCTTCGGCACCGCGTCGAACGGGAACGTCATCGCCACGCGCAGGCCGCCCTCCGGGCGGTTGCCGATCTCGCACGCTCCACCCAGCCTCAGCACGAGCCGCTCGACGATCGCGAGCCCGAGCCCGCTGTGGCCGTTCCCGCCGCGCGCCGGGTCCAGCCGCACGAACGGCCGCGTCGCAACCGCGAGGTCGCGCGGCGCGATCCCGCCGCCGCTGTCGCTGACCGACAACAGATACCCCGCCTGAGTCCGCGCCGTCTCGATCAATACGGGCGGCGCACCATACGCATGCGCATTGTCGAGCAGGTTCGACAGAATCCGGTCGAGCGTCGCGGTCGGCAGCAGGAAGCCTGCGCCGGCCGTCAGACGGGTCTGGACTGGCGGTGCGTTCGGCGCGACCGCGCGATAGCTGCGCGCCATCCGCTCGCATGCCTCGTCGACCGGCACGGGCTCGCTGCGGTCCGCGCCGCCGTGCGCGAACACCAGGAACTGATCGACGACGTGCGACATCGAGTCGACATCGCGCACCACGCCGTCGCGCAGCCGCGCGTCGTCCATCATTTCCGCGCGCAGGCGCATCCGCGCGAGCGGCGTGCGCAGATCGTGCGCGACGCCGGCCAGCATCACCGCGCGGTCGTTCTCCGCCTGCGACACCTGTTCCACCATCTGATTGAAGCCGTGCGTGAGCTGGCGCAGCTCGCGCGGGCCGCGCTCGCGCAGCGGCGGCACCGGCTGGCCGCGGCCGAAGCGTGCGACCGCACGCGCCAGCGAACGCAGCGGCTGCTGCAGCTGCCACGCGGCGAACAGCGCGGCGATCACGCCGGCCGAGAAGATCGTGCCGAGCCACAGCAGCATGCGGTCGAGCGAGCGCGGCGGGCGCAACGGCTGCACCGGCACGACGATCCAGTTGCGGTCGGTCGGCTCCTTGACCCACAGCACCGGCGGATGGCCCGGCGCGCCGATCTCGACCTGCGTGCCGCGCGGCATCCGCTCGCTCACGTCGTCGCGGAAACGCTTGAGCGGCACCGGCAGATTCGAATCGTCGGTCTTCGGCACGTCGGGGCTGTCGGGCGCCACCAGCCGCACGCGCGACGGCAGCGGCTGGTCGGGCGTGCGCTGGATGTGCTGGCGCACTGCATCGACGAGGAACGCGGCCTCCTCGACCGCATAACGCGTCTGCATCTGGCTGCGTTCGAGCCGGATCGCGAAGAACCACGCGAAGTGCGACAACAGCAGCACGCCGATCACGAGCAGCGCGAGCCGCCCGAACAGCGAATCAATGGGTTTGCGCATGGGCCTCGCCGTCGGGCACGAACACGTAGCCGCGCCCGCGGACGGTCTGGATGAAACGCGGCGTCGACGGATCCGTTTCGAGGATGCGCCGCAGGCGCCACACCTGGACGTCGATGCCGCGGTCGGTGCCGTCGTACTCGGGCCCGTGCAGCAGCTCGAGCAGCCGCTCGCGCGTGAGCGTGCGCAGCGCATGGTTCACGAAGATCTTGAGCAGCGCGAATTCGCTGCTCGACAGCGTGGCCGGCTTGCCGTCGACCGACAGCGTGCGCGCCTGGAAGTCGAGCACGAAGCGGCCGAAGGCGAACGGCTCGCGCTGTTCGGGCGCCGCCGCCGACGGCGTCGCGCGGCGCCGGCGCAGCACCGCCTGCACGCGCGCGAGCAGTTCGCGCGGGTTGAACGGCTTGCCGAGATAGTCGTCGGCGCCGAGCTCGAGGCCGACGATGCGATCGACGTCGTCCGCGCGTGCGGTGAGCATGATCACGGGGATGTCGTCGCCGGCCGCGCGCAGCTGGCGCAGCGCGGTCAGGCCGTCCACGCCGGGCATCATCAGGTCCAGCACGATCAGGTCGGGGCGCTCGCGCTCGAGGCGCTTTTCGAGCGTCGCCGCGTCGTGCAGCACGGACACTTCCATCCCCTGCCGCACGAGATAGTCGCGCAGCAGGTCTCGGAGTTCTTGGTCGTCGTCGACGATGAGGATCTGGGTAGTCATGGCCGCAAGTTTAGCGCGCGAGCGCGGCATGAAAGAACGGGACAAACGCGCGAAAGGGTTACTGCGGGTTACCGCGCAAGCCAACTGTAATGCACGGTAACCCGCCAACCTCCCCGCGTAACACCGGCCTGCGGACGCCCCGCTAACCTGCGTCTTACCGGATGCGGCACGCGGGCCACCCCGCGCATCGCATCGCCGGACCCGTTCGATTCAAGGAGTTTCCGAAATGTACAAGACTTCCCGCGCGGCCCTCGCAGCCGCCACCGTGCTCGCTCTCGCCTTCGGCACCGCGCATGCCGCGCCGCCCGCCGACATGCCGCCGCCCGGCGGCCCCGGCATGCACATGATGCATGGCGGTCACGACGGCGGCCCGTTCGGCGCGATCATGAAGCTGCACGATCAACTCAAGCTCAACGCGTCGCAGGAACAGCAGTGGCAAGCGGCCGTCAACACGATGAAGCAGAACCACGAGGCGATGCGCAAGAGCCACGAGCAATTGCGCGAGCAGTTCAGCGCGCAGCAGAACCAGCCGATTCTCGACCTGAACGCGATGCACGCGGCCCGCCAGCAGGCCGAGCAGCAGAACGCGCAGCTGCGCGAGCAGAGCGCCGCCGCATGGCTCGCCTTCTACAACGGGCTGAACGACCAGCAGAAGACCACCGTCAGCACGGCGCTCAAGCAGCAATTCGCGCGGATGGAGCAGCGTCACGAGAAGATGAAGCAGCGCTGGGAGCAGCACCGCGCGGCGAAGGCCGCGTCGGCACCGGCGCAGTAAGCCGGCCCACAGTAAGCCGCCCCGCAGTAAGCCGACCGCTCGCCGGCGGCATTGCAGGAGACGCGTGGCTTCGTGCCCGCGTCTCCTGTTTCGTTTCAGGCAGCGTCGAAC
>NZ_PQMX01000139.1:0-5458 GCF_004368385.1 Burkholderia sp. B10
CGCCCGCTCCCCGCCTCCCTGCCACTAAGCGTTCCGCCGCCGCTCGATCCATTCGAACAACACCATCCCGACCAGCATCGCGGCAACGAACGCGCTGCCCCTGAGCGAGCCGAA
Source organism: Burkholderia sp. B10 (assembly GCF_004368385.1). NCBI lineage: Bacteria > Pseudomonadati > Pseudomonadota > Betaproteobacteria > Burkholderiales > Burkholderiaceae > Burkholderia > Burkholderia sp. B10. Next base: position 115 of record NZ_PQMX01000139.1, read on the forward strand.
CCCGACCGACACGATCGCCGGCCCCGGGCAAAACCCGGCCAGCCCCCAGCCGATGCCGAACACGGCGCTGCCCGCGACGAGCCGCACCGTAATCGCCCGCGCAGCCGGCAACTGGATCGGCAAGCCGAGCAGCGATAGCGTGCGGCGCTTCGCCCATGCGAACGCGAACACGGCAACGCCGATCGCGCCGGCCATCACGAACGCGAGCGACGGATCCCAGCGACCGGCCAGATCGAGAAAACCGAGCACTTTTTCCGGATTCGCCATCCCGGACACGATGAGCCCCGCGCCGAACAGCAGTCCCGCCAGAAACGCAAATCCTGCCTGCATGTCAGCCTCCGAGCACGTGCCTGCGCACGAATACGGTCGCGAAACCCGCCACCATGAACACCGCCGTCGCGACGATCGATCTGACCGCGCCGCGCGACAACCCGCACACCCCGTGACCGCTCGTACATCCACCCGCATAGCGCGTGCCGATGCCGACCAGCAACCCGGCCGCCAGCAGTTCGCCCCAGCCGGCATTGACCTGCGGCATCGCGCCGCTGCCGGCGACGCGCATCATCAGCGGCGCGGCGATCAACCCGGCGACGAATGCGGCGCGCCACGCGCGCTCGCCGCCGCGGGCCGTGAGCAGCCCCCCGACGATGCCGCTGATCCCCGCGATACGCCCGTTGAACGCGACGAGCCACGCGGCGGCCAGTCCGATCAGCACACCACCGGCAAGCGATAGCGCCGGCGTGAAATGAAACGTATCAATCTGCATGACGCCTCCTCGTCGCGGCCGGGCCGCAGAATTGTTCATAGAGCACACCCATCACCGCGATCGCGGCCGGGCTGTCGAGCGAGTAGTGAATGTTCTTGCCTTCGCGACGCGTTTGGACGAGCGCGTTGTCGCGCAACACGCCGAGTTGCTGCGACAGCGTCGGCTGCCGAATGTCGAGCCGCGCTTCGAGATCGCTCACACAGCGCTCGCCCTGCGACAGTTCGCACAGCAGCAGCAGCCGGTCGGGATTGGACAGCACCCTGAGCAACGCGCACGCCGACTCGGCGGCGGCGCGCATTTCGTCGGGCTCGGGCAGTCCAGAGACGGAATCTGCGTTCATCGGTACCCTCGCTACGATTTCAGTTTGAATATTATATCGTTTTATATATTGTTTGTCGGCAGTGCGCTCGCGCGGCACTCGGTCGCAGCGAGACGGAAAAGGCAAACGGAGGGATGCGCGACGCGACAACTGCGCCGCGCCGCGTGCTGCTTCGCTGCGACGGCTCAGACGCCGTCGCAGGACGCCGTATCGGTATCGTCGAGCATCAGCGTGCCGACCCGCGCGGGCACGAGCGGCGTGCGCGGGGCGGGCGGCGTCCAGCCGAACAGCGCGTGCGCGGCCGCGCCGCACACGCGGCCCTGGCACGCGCCCATCCCGCAGCGCGTCTGCAGCTTCGCGGCCGTCCAGCCGTGGGCCGGCGCGACGGCGTCGTAGCGCACGTCCTCGCAACGGCACAGCAACGTATCGGGCCGTGCGAGCCGGTGAATCGGCTCGCGGATCGCGAAGCGCTCGCGCACCGCATCCGCGAATGCCTGCCAGCGCGCGCGCTGTTCGACCAGCGCGGCGAGCGGCGCCGTCTGCCCGGTCGCCGCATGACCGGCGATTTCGCCTTCGACCATCGCCAGCTCGCTGCCGCCGACGCCCGTACATTCGCCCGCCGCGAAACAGCCGTCGCGGCTCGTGCGCTGGTGCGCGTCCACCACGACCGCGCCGTGCTCGATCCGGCAGCCGAGATGGCTCGGCAACACGGTGTTCGGCACGAGCCCGAAGCCGCACGCGAGCCGATCGCAGTCGACCTCGTACTCGCGCTCGCCCTGCCGGATCCGCACGCGCTCGAGCCGTTGGTCGCCGAACGCTTCGACGACGTACGCATCCGGCCGATAGACGGCCGTGGCGAGCTTCGCGGCCTGCGCGAGCTTCGACGGCCAGCGCCACAGCCCTGCGCCGAAGCCGGCGACATCGCGCCACGCGGCCTGTTCGAGCACGTGCGACACCCGCGCGCCGGCGTGCCGGGCCGTCGCCGCGCTCGCGAGCAGCAGCGGGCCACTGCCGGCGATCACGATGCGCTGTCCGCGCACGTCGAGGCCGTATTTGATCAGCGCCTGCAGGCCGCCCGCGCCGGTTACGCCGGGCAGCGTCCAGCCGGGGAACGGCAGCAGCAGCTCGCGCGCGCCGCTACAGACGATCAGCGTGCGGAATTCCAGCAGCAAGCCGCGCTCGTCGTCCTCGAGCAGCAGCGTGCCCGGCTGCGTTTCGGCGACGATCCGCGTAGCTGCGAGATGCGTGACGTTCGGCCGGCGCAGCACCGCGAGACGTTCGGCGGCGGCCGGCGCCGGCGTCGCGTCGACTGCCTGGCGCCAGATCTGCCCGCCGGCGCGCGGGTTGTCGTCGACGATCGCGACCGTCGCGCCGCTGCGCGCGGCGGCGCCCGCGGCCGACAACCCGGCCGGCCCCGCGCCGACGATCGCGACGTCGACGCTCAGTCGTTCCTGTTTCATCGCGTGCGCTCCACCCGCATCCCGTCGCGGCACAGCGTCTGGCAAGCCAGCCGGCGCCGGCCGTCGATCGTCATCCTGCACTCCTGGCAGATTCCCATGCCGCAAAACGGCGCACGCGCGGCGCCCGTGCACGACACGCGCGTCGTATCGTCGCCGCTCGCCGCGACGGCGGCCGCGACGGTCGCGCCGTCGGCCACGGTCAGCGCGCGGCCGTCCAGATGAATGATCATGAAGAATGCGCTCCGGCTACGGGGGACGTCGCGAGAAAACGTCCCGGCAAATACGGTTCGATGTCGATGGGCGGCCGCTCGCCGGTCATCGCCGCGGCGACGAGCCGGGCGCTGCCCGGCGCGGTCGTCACGCCGAGCCCTTCGTGCCCGACCGCGAGCCACACGCCCGGCCGCGCCGGATGCTCGCCGAGCAGCGGCAGGCCATCGGGGCTCGCCGAACGGAAGCCCGTCCATGCGCGAATGCCGTTCAAGTCGGCCAGCTCCGGCAGATAGCCGGCCGCGCGGCGCAGCATCCGCGCGAGCACCGGCGGCTCGACGCGCGCATCGTCGGTGTCGAACTGGCGCGACGAGCCGATCAGCAACTGGCCGGTCGGCCGCGGCTGCACGTTGAACGCGACCGACGTGCCGTCGCTCGCGTGCGCGCTCGCCGCATAGCCGAGCTCGACGAGCTGGTGCGACACGCGGCCGGGATAGCGGTCGGTGATCAACAGGTGGCCCTTCTTCGGGCGCAACGGCAGTTCGGGCAACAGCGCGCGTGCAGCGACGCCGTTGGCGACCACCACGCGCTGCGCGCGCAGCGTGTCGCCGCTCGCGAGCGTCACGCTCGCGCCGTCGACCGCCACCGCACGATCGCGGCGCAACGCGACGCCCGGCGCGCGCTCCAGCAGCCAGCTGGCGGCCACGGGCGCATAGAGAATCGCATCGCCGGGGATCTTCAGCGCGCCGCCGAGGCCCGCGCGCAGCATCGGCTCGAGCCGCGCGAGCGTCGCCGCGTCGATCAGCTCGCCGGCCACGCCGTGCGCGGCGAGCGTCGCCTGCTTCGCGCGCGCGAGATCCATCTCGTGCGCGTCGGCCGCGAGCCACAGCGTGCCGCAGTTGCGGTACGCGCAGCCCTGCGGCATCTGGTCGGCGAGCGCGCGCCACAGCCGGATCGAATAATGGCTCAGCGCGAGCTCGGCCGCGTTGTCGTCCATCGCGACGAGATGGCCCATGCCGGCGCCGGTCGCGCCGCCGCTGGCGTCGTCGACCACCAGCACACGCAGCCCGCGCTGCGCCAGCTCGTGCGCACATGCCGCGCCGACGATGCCGGCGCCGATCACCACGACGTCGGTCGTCGTCCCGCTCACGACACGATGCCCCAGCCGAACGGATCGTCTTCGTCGATCAACAGCGTCGCTTCCGCGCTCAGGTGAGCGCTGCCGCGAATCGTCGGCACGATGCCGCCGTCGGCGAGCGCATAGCTCGCATGGAACACGCTGCCGATCACGCTCGCCTGCCGCCACACGACGCCCGGTTCGAGCTTGCCGTCGGCCGCGAGGCACGCGAGCTTCGCGCTCGTGCCGGTGCCGCACGGCGAGCGATCGTACGCATGGCCGGGACACAGCACGAAGCTGCGGCTGTCGTGCTCGGGGTCGTCGGCGAACAGTTCGATATGGTCGATCTCGCCGCCGTTCGCGCCGGTGATGCCGGCGCGCTCGAGCCCCGCGCGCACCGCCGACGAATACGCGGTCAGCGCCGCGACGTTGTCGCCGGCGACGCGCTGGCCGTGCTCGCTGATCAGGAAGAACCAGTTGCCGCCCCAGGCGATGTCGCCCTTCACCGGGCCGTAACCCGGCACGTCGACCTCGACCGCCTTCGCATGGCGATACGCGAGCACGTTGCGCACGCTGACCGACAGGTCGTCGTGCAGCGTCGCCTCGACGGTGCCCACCGGCGTCTCGATCAGATGCACGCCCGGCCCGATGCGGCCCATGTGATGCAGCGTGCGCACGACGCCGATCGTGCCGTGCCCGCACATCCCGAGGTAGCCGCTGTTGTTGAAGAAGATCACGCCGGCCGCCGCGTCGGGCGACACGGGCTCGCACAGCAGCGCGCCGACCAGCACGTCGCTGCCGCGCGGCTCGAGGATGCAGGCGGTGCGGTAGCGATCGTGCTCGCGCGCGAGCACGTCGCGACGCTCGGCCATCGTGCCGTTGCCGAGCGAAGGAAAGCCGGACACGACGAGCCGCGTGGGTTCGCCGCCCGTGTGCGAATCGATGATCTGAATGCGCTTCATCATGAGCCGTCCGAGATGGGAAAGGAGCATAGCTTCCTCCGTCGCGCGTCGGCCCGCTTGTGGGTTTTCGATGAGGCCGACGACGAAATCGGCACAGCGTCGGGCGCCGCCCGGACGCGCGCCGCGCATTGTGCCGATTTCGTCATTCCGCTCCGCGATACGGCTCAAGCGTGATGGGCGTCGGCACGGCGATACTGGTTGCAGGTCGCCGCGCCGGTCGTCGATCGAGATGCCGCAGGCGTGCGCAGTGCGCCGGGACGTCGGCCACAAGCGACGGACTTCGCGCCGCGCCCGGCAGCCGGCCGGTGCGCGGGCGGCGCTACGCCGCTTTCGTCACGGCGCAGCGCGCCGGCCGTGCGTCATTGGTCAGCGGTCATCGGGCGAACCGCCGAATGTGCGGGGCAGGTGCGTGCCGGCAGCGCGGCGGCGGCACACCGCCGCTTCGCCATTTGCGTGCCCGGCATCGCCGGCGCCGAGCCCGTTCGCCGCAGCGCGCCGCGCGCGGCGCATGAA
>NZ_PQMX01000013.1:0-115551 GCF_004368385.1 Burkholderia sp. B10
AGACAGCTACAGACTGAAACAGCAACGCAAAGCCGGGCACGTCCCGACATCGAAGAAGTAACGACTGGCTCAGTTTTACTTTGCGCGATCAGGCGCGAAGTGGCTCAGATTTCAAATGCGTTTGACATCACCATCGTGATCAGCACGCCGAGCAGCGTGTCGAGCGTGCTCTTCACGACGTCGGGCATCTTGATGTCGCCGATCGCCAGATAGAACTCCAGCCCGATCACGACGAACAACGCCACCGTGTACATGTAGGCGAGGTTGCGCGCTGTGTGGTCGTGTTCGGCCGTAGCGAATTGGCGAGCGCTCGCGCGATCGTCGGCCGCGACCTTGTCGGCCTGCACCTGAATGCCCGCCATGCTCTCGGCGTGAGAAAAGCCGGCTTGCCGCATCTTCAGCTCGAAGTCCGCATCGGCCTGCTTCAACGCGAGCAGCTGCTCGGGCGTCACCGACTGGCCGGCCAGCGCCGCCTTCACGGCGTCCACCGAACCGTCACCGAAGCCGAGCTTATCCGCGATCGTCGACGCGGCCATCGCCGCGATACCGGGCACACCGCCGGTCAGCGCCGTTACCAGCCACGGCGCAACAGTTTTCAGAATGTCGAGCATCGTCACACCCCCAGTGCACGGTTCAGCTGCCACCCGTATTCGAATGTCTCGTTCTCCGGCCGGCGCTCGGCCAGTTCGATGTAGAACACCGACTGCTGCGCGGCGATCATGCCGTACAGCACGCGATGCCCGTCCGCCCCGCGCTGCTGCAGGAACGCCTTCAGGGCCGCGATCGTCATCGGGCCGATGCCGCCGTCGACCGAGACATCCGGGAAAGTCTTTTCGTTCTGGTTCAGGACGTTCAGCGCCCGCTGCATGAACTTGACGCCGGTCGGCGGCCCCGTGTTCACGCCGATGTCGAACAGCTTCTCCGCGAGCGTCGACGAGATCGCGTCGACCTGATCGAACTTCGGTCGCCGCCAGTAACGCGACTCGTAGATCGCAACGGCCGTCGTGCGCGGCATGTCGCACATCGGCCCCGTGTATCCGTACGCGCGGGCTTCGGCGGCCGTCACACCCCACATGGTTCCTTCGAGCTTCCCGAGATACCAATTGCCTCGATCGTTCGGATCGTTCGAGAATCCGCCTTCGCGCCCGATCAGCGCGTCGATCTTCGCAGTTACGTTCATTGCTTCCCTCCCCGGCTCAGTGCCTGTTCCAGTAAATCGATACGCTGCTGCTGCAGCCGGTTGAGCGCATCGCCCTCGTTGATGTGCGTGAATACCCAGACGATCGAACCGACCAGAAACGTCTGCACCACGCCGAGACACACGCCGAGCACCCACATCGCGCCCGTCGCCTTGTTCTTCATCGCGTCGACCTTGCGATCGACATCGGCAATCTCGTCGGCCAGCTCGGCACGCGCTCGTTCTTCCGCACGCGAACGGCTCCATAGCAAACTGACATCCTCACGCACCGTTTCCGCCCGCACCGCCATCTCCGCGAGCCGCCGGTCGAGATCCGCGAACGGCTGCACCGATCGCTTGATGTCCTCGACACTCGCCGCGACGGCCCGCATCTGCTGCGTCAACGTCGCGATCTGGACGGCCAGCCCCTCCTGCTTTTCATCACCCATCAAACCCCCGCTGAAAATAAAAAAAGCCGCCCGAGTTGCCTCGAGGCGGCTGCCAGAAATTGATGCACGCGCGTGTTACTTCGGCGGCGACGGTACGACCAGATCGACCTTCTTCGTCGGCTTCTTGCGATGGCCGACCTTCGCCTTGCCCTTGTTGCCGGCGTTCAGCTCCACCGACGTATCCCAACCGTTACCGGCATAGGTATGCCGGACAGAATCGACCAGAAAATCGCCGTCGGCCTCCTGCTTGAACCCCGACAGCTTCACGGTCTTCTCGGCCGATATGTCCGTGCGTCCCTTCATCCGCAGCACGCTGCGCGCGGTGTGCCGGTTCAGCTTCTCGAGACGCGACTTCGCGCCGGCCTTGGCGGCCTCTGGATTGGCGAAGGCATGGCGCTCGGTATGGACAGCGGCGGCGCCCGGCGGGGCATCCGGATTCGGGATCGTGAGGTCGATCTTCTTCCCCGTCTTCTTGTCGTGCACCTTCGTCCGTACTGCAACGAAGCTGGCACGATCAGGAAACGAGATCTCGTAGTCCGTCAGATCGCTCGGCGTCAACGTGATGACCGGCAGCGGCTTGCCGCTTGCGCTCTTGCCGCCACCGATCGGCCCGACGATGAGCTTGCCCGCCTTCACCGTCGCCGTTGCGCCGTACTGCCGCGCGATACGCGTGATGAAATGCAGGTCGCTCTCCCCGAACTGATCCGCGCGCGGAATCGCTGCGTCGACCGAGCACGCGGCAACCCATTTGTTGCGCCGCGCGACGTCGCCGACGATGTCGGCCAGCTTCACATTCGTCCAGCTGCCGTTGCGCTGCGTCTTCGACGTCGCGCGCATGTTGGACGGTCGTCCGCGGATGATGATCGTCGCCGGCGGGCCGCGCAGTACGATCTCGTCGACGGCATACTCGCCGAGCATCGACAGCCCTTGCCCTTCCCACCCGAGCGAGATCTTCAACGTCGCGCCCTTCGGCGGGAATCGGACCTTGCCGTCCCGGTCGTCCAGCTCGATCTCGCATTCGTCCGCTTCGAGCCCCGGTTTGTCGGTCGTCTGGATCCGCAGCACGCGATCCTGAATCACGCGCGTGATGTCGGCCCCGTTCGCGACCACCTGAAAAATTGCCTGCATTGACCCTCCCTCACGACCAAAGCTGAATCGGTTCGTCGCGCGGCGTGTCGAGATCCGGCATCGTGATCAACACGCCCGATCGAAACGGTTGCGGCTCCCGCGCGAGACCCGGATTAGCTTCGTACACGGCCTCGACCGTGCCCTTCAACGTCCCGTAATGGGCATAGCAGAGCGTGTCGAGAATGTCCCCGTCAGAGGTTCGCAAAGTCTTCGCCATAGCGGCCGAACTCCAGGGTGTAGGTTTGCTTGCGCGGCGCACCGTCAGACATCAGCGCCTCCTGCTCTTCGTCGACGCTGTGCAGATACCAGCGCCCGAGCACGTCGCCCGTGCCGGCCGTCAACTGCACCGGCTTCAACTTCGCGCCGATCGCGCGCAGCGTCTCCAACTGGCGGAACCCAGCACCGAGCGACGGAAACACGACGCCCGAAAGCGTGATCGTGTCGCCGCCCTGACTCACTGGCTGCTGCGCCTCCTCGCGATTCAGCCGTTCCTGCGACGCGATCTTGAAGCGCGTCGAGCGCCGCAGCTTGTCGAACGCCGCCGTCGACAGCCCGAAGTGGAACGCATCCCCGTCATCCGTTGATAGCGTCAGCAGATGAGGGGTGGAAGACGTCGCACTGTCGAACAGGCCGGAAAGGACCGAACTGAGACCCGTCGTCTGCGCGAACGTCTGCAGAGCGCCCGCCGTCTGCTCGCCGACCAACGCGGTGAACCGTGTTTTCGTGTCGCCCAACGCGCCCATGACGGACTGCGCGGCCGACTGGATCAACGGGTGATCGACCCCGCCGATCATCTTCACGATGCCGCTGACGGCAGCGCCGGTCGCCGCAAAACTACGCATCACCGTACCGATCTGCGGACTCAGGTCGCCGGCCACCGAGAGCATGCTCGTCGCCCCGCGCAACAGGTCAGCGGCCGACGTGAGATTCCCCGTTGCCAGCTTCGTCAACGTGTCGACCGTGTTCTGGCTTGCGCTGCGATTCCGATCGAACACGCGCACTACGTGCCGCACGCGTTCGGACGCGATGCTCGCCTGCGTTGCCGCCTGCGTCACACTCGAAATGAAGTCCATCCCTTCCCCTTACAGATGCGGCGCATCGAACATCGCCGACCGGTTACTCTTGTCCATCGACTCGCTCATGGTTCGCTGGATCAGCGGATTGATGCGCGCGAGCAGCTTGTCCGCGATCTCCGCGTCCGTGCCGCCCTCGACCTTGATGTGGAACACCGGGGCAAACGAGTTTTGCTGCTCGACCTTGAACGGCCGCGACTGCGGCGAGTCCGGGCCGGCCGCCACCTTCGCGGCCGCCTTCACCGCGTCGCTGTCGCCGTCCTTCGAACCCGTCGCCCACCGCGCCATCGCCCCAAGTAACTTTCCACCGGCAAACGTGCCGACCGCACCGCCGAGCACGCCACCGATGGCCGCACCGATCGGGCCGCCGAGCATGCCGATACCGGCACCGAGCTTCGCCCCGACGACGCCCCCGGCGAGCGACCCACCGATGCTCGCGTACCCTTCCGCCTTCCGCGCGGTCGGCTGATCGCTGCGCGCGACCGCATACGCATCCTTGGCCGCAAATGCGATTTTCAGGACGCTGCCGGCGACGGCCAGCTTCCCGGCGTAGGGAGCGAAACGGCCTGCGACCGTCCGAAACGCACCGATGACACGACCGAGACGACCGCGCGGAACACGGCCGCCGCTGGAGCCGCCACCGGCAAGATCGCCGAGCAGGTCGCCTGCTGCCCCGGCAACGCCACCAAGACCGCCGCCCGGCAGGTTGACGACGAATACGCGCTGCACGCCTCCGGCAGCACCGCTCAACGCGTCGAGTGCCTTACCAACGCGCCCTCCGGCTGCGCCGCCCCCGGCGGCTCCACCGCCACCGCGTCGCGCCATCCAACCGCCGCGCAGGATGTCGAGCACACCGCGCCCCATGTTCCACGCGGCACGGGCACCACGAACGGCAATCGCCGTGCCGATAACGCCAACGACCGCCGCCGTCGCGCCGGGTGCAGCGTCCGACGCGTGCTGCACCGTTTCGCCCGCCCGCTTCGCGACCTTGCCGGCCAGATCCGTCACGGGCCGCAGCGCATCGCCGATACTGCGCATCGCGTCGTCCCACTGCTGGACGACCTCGTTCCAGATCTGCTTCGACGTTGCGCGGCGGTCGGCGAGATCCTTGTCGATCTCACCATTGGCGTCTGCTGCGTTGCGCTTGAGCTTCTGATACAGATCGGCGTTCTGCATGTAGGCCGTCAGCGCCGCTTTGACCTGCATGTCGTTGAACAGGTCGCCGGTCTTCATCGTGTCCTCGAAGGCTCGCATCTGCGCCTGACGCTTGGCGGGATCCAGCTCGCTGTTGAGTTGCTTCGCCACCGCCGCGAGCTGCGCAGCCTTCTTCGGGTCGACGCGCTCGATGTACGCCCGAGCGAGAACGAACGACGCCTCCAGCGTCGACCAGCCCTTGCCGATCGCCTCCTTCATCTTCCCTTCGTAATCGACGCCGGCCTTCTTGTAGTTACGCTCAGTCTCGCCGGAACCGATCTTCGAGAACCAGTTTTTGAGGTTATTCGCCGCCTCGTCGGCGTTGCCGGCGGTCTTCATCTGAACCTGCAGCATCGCGCCGAGCTGCGTCACCGAGTCCTGCCCCGTGATACCGATCTTCTTCATTTCGGCGAGCAGCACCGGGAACCATCGGGCCATGTCGACGGACTCGAACGAGCCCTCCTTGCCGAGATACGCGATGGCCTCCAGCGCTTTCATCATCGCCTTGGGATCCGCGATGTTGGCGTTCTGCTGCAGCGCCTGAATCATCTGCGCGGTCTCGACGCTCGACGCGCCCTGACCAACAGAGAATTTCGCGACGGCCGGGCCGAAGTTCAGCGCCCGGTCGACGTCCATCCCGGCCGCGACCATCTGGTTGACGGCATCGGCCAGCTCGTCGCGCCCCATACCGTTCGACAGCGCGTCGCGACGGATGCGCTCGGACATCGTGCGCTCCTGCTCGGTGCGCGCGATGCCCGCCTTGATGGCAATGTCCCGGATGATCGCCTGATACTGCGCCGATACGGCGGTCGGCACGGCGACCGCCGCACCGAGCTTCACCGCATCACCAGCCGCACTGCGCATGCCGTCGCGACCGGCCGCCAGTCGTTCATGGCCGGCGGCCTTCAGCTCCAGCCCGCGCACCGTCCGGCCGAGCCGGGCATATGCGCGATCAAGCCGGTCGACCTCGAAACCCGCGTCACGCAGCGCACGGACGTTGTTGTCCAGCTTGCGCCGGATCCCGTCAGCCGCGCTGTCGCCGGCAAGATGCAGACGGCGGAACTCCTCCTGCAGCTTGATCGTCTCGCCGATCTGCCGCTGCCACATGCCGCGCTCGCTCGCAGTCTTGCGCAGCCCGACGATCTTCGAATTCGTATCGGCAAACGCCTTACCGAGCGTTGCCGACACCGCACCGCCGATGACGATGCCAAGTGCAATATCGCGTGCCATGTCAGTCCTCGCTCAATCCGTCAGCCACCACAACAATTCGTCGATCGTCATGTCTTCAACCGACTGCGGCTGCGTCCCGTACTCCTTCATTATTCGCCGAGCCAGCGCCTTTACCGTCTCGATTGGGAGCCGGACGAACGGATCGAAAGGATTCGTACGCACGCTGCATGGCGTCGTAATCGACCATGTCCATTGCTTCGATATCGTCGGGAGCGACCTCGGCGAGCGTCGCGAACAGCACGATCTCGCGCAGCTCGTCGTCGCCCTGCGCCTGCTTGCTCGCGGTACGCATGTCGCGCACCTTCGGGCGGCGCATCACCAGCTCGTTGCGCACGACACCGTCGAACGAGACGGGATACTTCAGCGTGATCTTCACGGTTTCCATTCAGCACCTCACAAATGACAAAGGGGCGGTCAATGGACCGCCCCTCGGGTTATCGAAAAGTTACTTTGCCGGCATTGCCGCCGGCCACCGCACTTACATGCCGAGCGCCTTGCGCACATCGGCAAGTTGGTCGACGCCGTCGATGATGCGGATCATGTTGAGCACGTCGATCTCACAGATCACCGCGCCGTCGATCTCGGCCTTGTAGTACGTCAGCTCGGCCGTGTACTTCAGTTCCGACGTGGAGCCCGGCTTCCAGCTGCCGGGATCGTATTCGGACAGCATGCCGCGCATGATGAGCGCGACCGACTTCACCTTGCCGCGCGTGTCGCGGAATGCGCCGCGAAACGTCGCGTTAAATGCGTTGTTGTCGGCCAGGCCGAAGAATTTCAGCACGTCGCGCTCGGCACTGCCCATCGAGAACGCAGCTTGCAAGCCTTCCATGCCCTGATCGATCTTGATGGGGGCGTCCATGCCGCCTGCGCGGTAGTCCTCCGTCTTGATCTTCAGCTTCGGCGGGCTCAGTTCGGGTGCGCGACCGGCGAAGCCGCGCCCGTCGACGTACAGCGCCATGTTGTTCAGAGTTTCCGGGACCATGCGTGACCTCTTACGATTGCGTGTCGAGAACTTCCGTCAGCCACTCGTTCGTGACCTCGAAGCGGAAGATCGGGTTTTCTGCCGGCGGAACGTCCGTGAAGCGGATGTTCCAGTACACCTTGCCCTGTTCGAGCTGCGACGCCGAATTGAGCTTCGGATCCGGGTACACCTCGAAGTTGATTACCGCGCCCTGCATACGCAGATCGCGCATGAACGCTCGCAGCCCTTCGGTGACGTCCTTTACGTACGTCGACGTGATACCTCGATCGACCGCCCACTTATGGCCGGCCTGCACCGCGTCCATCACGATGTCGAGCGTGCGCACCCGCGTCACGAACGACCACTTCGGATCCGCCGACAACGTGCGGTTGCCCCACAGGCGATACCCACCGTCGCGGATGATCGTCGTGATGAACGAGTTATTGAGCAGGTTCGCGCGGCAGGTCTCGTCGCCGTCGAGGAATTCGATCGGCCGCTTCGTGCCACTGATCCCGACGATTTCCTTATTCGATGGCGACGCCCAGAAGCCGATCGCCGCGTCGGTCTGGCAGAAGAGACCCGCAGCGTACGCAGATGCCGGGGCGTCGACGTCCGCGTTCTTCGCCGTGTCCCAATAGCGCACGCCGGGATCGACGAGATACAGCCGCTTGCTGCCGAAGTTCTTCGCGTACGCGATCGCGTCTTCATCGGTCTTGTTCGGCCCGTCGAGGATCGCGATTGCGCGCAGCTTCGCGGCCAGCTCGTCGGCCGCCGTCGCGACCGGCTGCTTCGCGGTGTGGCCCGGCGCGATCAGCAGCCGCGGCTTCAGGTCAAACAGCGACTTGCCGTCAAGCAGCGCCTGCATGCCGGTGCGCGCACCGCCTGCCGACACGCCACCGATAATCGCGGACGTCAGCTCGGCGTCGGTCTGGTCAGCCGCGATACCTACCGCGACCATGACCGTCTTGCTCTGCTTGTAGATGCCTTGAATCGCGCGCGTGATCGGGCTGGCCTCACCGAATGCGGCGGCCGCGTCGTATTCGCTCGTGATGCGCACGGGCACGTTGGGCGCGACAAGGTCCGGCCCCGGCGTGTAAGTGTCAGCGATACCGACGACCGACGTCGAGGGCACGGCGATCGTGCGCGGGCCGGTGTCGACCAGCACGGTCGTTACGCCGTGATAGAAAGAAGTAGCTGCCATTCAGGTCTCCGAGAAGGCTACAAATAGAAAGGCCGCTCAAATGAGCGGCCTGCGATGGGATGTGCGAGCGGTCGTCGCATTCTCGACTCCGCGTTCACTATCAGTCGGATGGCCCGGCGTCCGGATGTTCAATCGCGACCGGTTGCGGCGGCTGCGCTGCTGCGAGCCGTGCTGCGGCGTCAACCTCCAACTGCTTCTTCGCGGCTGCGGCTTCTGCCTCGGCTTGCGCAATGACCTGCGCCTCATCGGGTTCATCGGGCCAAACGACGCCCTCGGGGAACGTCGGTGAATCGACAAGCCGAACCAACGCCATTTGATACGCCGCCCACGCCTTGAAGACAGCTTGCTCAGCCAGCGTCATCATGCCGGCGGCAAACGCATCGGCCTTGCCGAAGTTCTTCTGCACGGCAACGGAGCGTCGCGCGTCGAAGTCCGCCATCGCCGCATCGCGAGCGCGCTGCGCAACGATAGACGGATCAACCTCCCACGATTTTGTGGAGTCGCTCCAGACATGCTCGTCAGAGGGTCGGGGCGTATCGGTCAAACCGGCATCGTCGGGCGTAATGCCGATCACCAGGATCTCTGCGACTTCGCCATTGCCTTTCCGGTAGAGGCGCAGCGTTCGATAGTCCGGCACCAGCGACCACGCGCCATCGCGAAAAACCGGCCACGTCAGGCGCAGGCGATCGGGCAGCGCCACCGAAGTAGCAAATGCCGGTTCCAACCAACGCTCCGGATTAAGCGGATCAGGATCGGCCAGAAAGCTATGCAGGTATTGCCCCGTCTGGCTGTCGTATTGATGTAAAAGCATGTCGAACTCCATTCAATAAGCGCGAATCATCGCCAGCAATGCGATGTTGCGCGGGCGCGCCTCGTTTCCGCCATCACCGTTGACCGTGATGGCGTGGATGTGATCGCCCACTGCACCGACTCCAACGTTGTGAGCGTGGTTGCCTGCGCCATCGGTATCAAATACGTGTGCATGGTCGCCGACCACGTCTGTCCAAGGCTGCACGGGGGAGTCGATTGAAAACGTACTGCCGACACCGCCTCGGTCCGTGTCACCGATCCACTCGGGGGTTCGATAGTTGAGCGGATGACTATGTGCGCCCGCGCCGGCAGTCGCTCCGTGGTGACCGTGCCACCCCTGCGTATCGGTCCACGCGGAATGGCCATGGGCGCCGGCTCCTGCTGCCGATGCGCCATGCGCGTGATAAGCGTTCTGCCCGCCTTGCCACGTCCCGATCGCCCGAGAAACATCAGCACCCCGTCCGTCGTCCCAGCAACGCAGAAACTCCCCGCGCAGTTCCGGCAAACGAAACGTCGTTGCGCCGTCACCCTGCGAAAAACAGCCATTGCTGCCAGCACCCCATGCCGCGTCGGTGACAAGCGCTCCGCTCGCCTGAGCGTAAGCCCATAGCTTCGGGTAGTCAGCCCGCTTGAGCAGCGCACCGTTGCACTTCAGGTAGCCTGCCCGTGCCTGCGTGCGCGGTTCGAACACGATCTGCCCAATCACGGCGCTATCGAAGACGAAGTTTCCAAGGTCGGTTGCATCGACCATGCACTTCAGCCCGGACCCATCGAGATTCCAGCCGACCTTGATCTTGTTGGCACCTTGGTTCGTACCGCCACCTTGCTGGACCGGCGTAAATCCAAGTGCGGGCTGGTAGTTCTGCCCCCTCACCCATTCGGCGTTGACCGCGGCAACGCCGCTTTCGCCGACGGCCGGTGTCGGCACCGTCGGTACGCCCTTAAACGCGGGAGAATCCAGCCCTGCTTTGGACGCAAGTGCGGTCGTGAGAGTCGTGGCGAAATTCGGATCGTTGCCGAGCGCCTTCGCGAGCTTGCTGAGCGTGTCGAGCGACTGCGGAGCTTGCGCAACCAGAGCAGCGACCGTTTCTGCGAGGTCCCCGTGCGTCGCATATTGCGGATGCGGATCAGCCGCCTCAACGTGCTGCTCAAAGTTGCTTTGACCGGCCTCGATCGCCATTTTCAGATAGCGCGTCCGATTCGCAAGTTGCTTTGCCTGTACGTTATCGATACCGTCCGGACCACCCATTACAGGGTCGGACGTTTCGAGCTGATAGATCCCGTCCTCCCATTGCTCGATCTCGACCAGATCACTCATGTTGCGATACTCCCTCTAGTGTATTGCCCGTCCCGAGTTGCCACGCCGTTGTGCCGAATCGCAACAGCCGTGTAATCGAGTGCCGTGAGCTTGCTTCGGGCAGGCGCGTAACGCTCAATTGCCTGCCACAACTTCTCCGCCTGATCGCGGGTCACCGGCCGCCCCAACTTCACGATGTACTCAGCCCACGCACCCGCCTTACCGCGAAACTGTTCCCCGTTACGGACGATCGCCCCATCGCGACGCCCGCCACTGCGGCCCTCAACGATCGTTACCTCGCCGAACCCGAGACGCCGAATCACCTCGCGCACCGCCCATGGCGTGCCCTTCTTTCGATGCAACGCTAATGAGCCTTTCACCAGCGTTCGCCGGGCATCTTCCGATTCAGCGAGTTCCCAGCCATCGACTGCCAGCGCCCACGCGAGCCACGGTAGCCACGCTGCAGGACAGCGGTCAGCGTCCCACAGCGTGCGCAGCACTTCCGGATCGACGGTCGGACGCATCACGCGTGCGAGCGCGGCCTCGAGCGGCGTCTGATTGGACGGGAGAAGCGGCTCATGCGTCATCGACCTTCACCTCCAGATTAATGGCCGTGCAATGCGCGAACTCTCGCCGACCACACAAAACATCGACCGCAGGTGAACGCAGCTCGATGCGAGTAACGCCACTGTCCGGCGCATGCAGGGCGCCGTCGATTGCAGTCCGTGGCATCCCGCCACGAAGCCGTCGTGACTTGGCCACCACGCTGTCGAGCGCCTTACGCCTTGCGTCGAGCACGATGTTCGGGTCCGGCCCGCTACCGACGTAGATCACGGCGTCGATCCCGTACTCGATCTTGGCCGCTCGCTCGACAAGAACGGTATCGTTGAGCGGGCGGACCGTCTCAGGCGAAACCTTCGCGCGCACCAGATCAAGCAACGCCTCATCGGGTACACCGTCACCACGTGCGGACATGATCGTGAGCCGCACGGTGCCGGCTTCAGGGCGATCGACGGCGACATCGAGGACGTCGGCCGACGCATCCATCGCGAACGCGCGGTATGCCGCGAATGGCCCGGCGACGGTCGCGCGCTCCATCGACATCTGCGTGCGCAACTTCAGCCGGTCGTCCGATTCCATGCGCCGTTCGACTGGAGGATTCGCATCCGGATCGCCGGGGTCGACCACCGCTCGCTCCGTATCCAGCAGCACCGCCAGATGCTCCAGGTCGGCTCCCGTCGAAAACGCAAGCATCACGGCGCGGGCTGCGTCGTTCAGTCGCGACGCAGCGCGAATTTCGTCGTATGCCGCGAGTTCGATCAACTTGACGACCGGATCGGACTTCAACGCCGCCGTCCAATCGGGATAGATCGATTTGAAATACTCCAGTTTCATCTGGAACGCCGCCTCGAAGTCGAGCACCTCGACAAGATCAGGCGGGTCCAGCGAAGCGAGATCGATAATCGTCATGTTGGCACCTCGATTTCGACGGCCGTGCCGTCATACTCGCCACGAATCGCGAACGTTGGTTTGCCGTCGATGACCGACAACACCTTGACCTGAGCGAGCTTGATTCGCGGCTCCCATCGGCCGATTGCCCGCGCGGCCTCCGCCTGTGCCGCCGAAATCCATCCGCGCGTGATCGGAAGATCGACCATCAACGGGATGTCCGAACCGTAATCAGGCAGTTCTCGCCGAGTACCCTTGCGCGTGCTGAGGATGTCGCCGAGACTCTGCTTCAGGTGCGCGACGCCGCTGATCGGCGCACCCGTCCATCGGTCCATGCCGACGAGCGCACCGGACCGACTCATCCGCGCTCCTCAAGGCGCTTGAAATCCGGATGCGCATCGAGGTATTCGATCTGTGCTTCCGTTCTTGCGATCGCTTTGCCCGAAAGAACATGCACGACATCGCCGCTCGGGAACACGATCACGCGACTACGGAACCGCGTATCGAGAAATCGCGCGACGGACGGAGCGGCCCGAGTAACGGCCTGCGGAGTGTCTTTTGCCATGGTGATTCCCTCAAAAACAAAACCCCGCCGAAGCGGGGCAAAGCAACTTTGCGAACGTGTGCGTTACAGCGGCGGCGACACGGGCGCACCGTCACCCTCTTCCATGTGCGAATGCTTGAGGAACGACTTACCGCCGATCTCGACGTCGTCCGTGTAACGCGCTCCGCCCTCAACCTGGACGGCAGGGCCACCGTCACCGCCGCCCTTGCCCTGCATCCCGCCGTTGAACGTCAACAGCTTCTCGGTCGTCGTGTTGCCCGTGAACGTCGAATCGGGCACGTCGCCAAGCAGTTGCTGTGTGCGCAACGTCACGCCATCGGCGCGCAGTTCCAGCTCCGTTGCGCCGATGCGGAACACGATGCGCCCGCCTGCCGGCACGTCGACGCGGTACTCGTGCTTCTCGTGGTCATAGACTTCCGATGCCCCGTCCGGGTAGTCCCACGCGGTCTCGTTCGGATTGGACCGCGCCGAACCACCATGCTGATCCGAGTAATACCCCGGAGCCGCGTACGCGCCGGCCAGATCACCGGACGGCGCGAACATCGACGCCTGCTCGCCAACAGACGGCGGACGCCAGAAGCGAACCACGCCCGCTGCGGCGGTCTTCCACGGCATCCAGTCGCTGACCCAATCGCCGATTCGCACGCGACACTGCGGCGGCTGATAGGAGACGGTCTCGACAGTCCCGTGCTGCACCATGCACGCCATGCGGCGATCGATCTCGCCCAGCTCGTAGTCGCTCATGGTTCGCCGCCTCCCGCGTCCGCCGGATTCCAATACTGCCCTTCATTGCCAAGGCCGGTGCCCGGATCAACGCCCCACACGACCGATCGACCGTCCAGGATCTCGTCCAGCTCCATGCCGATACCGAATTCGTGCGTCCATTCGACGAGCCAGACGCAGTACGTATCGAGCTGCGGCCGGAATGGATCCTCCGCTACCTGTACGACCTTGCCCGGCGTGATCGGCAGTTCCCACGTGTTCCCGTGCACCACCATCGCGACACGTGCGGCAACCTCGCGCACGGCCAGCTCGGCCCCGTCGTCGATCGGATCGAACACGACACGGGCCTGCATGCGCGCGATCAGCGCCACGTCGCCCGTGCCATCGTCGTGACCGGGCTCGAACTCGTTCAGCTCGATCGCGATCAATGGTGTTTCGATTTTCTGACCGAGACGCGGGTATGCCTCGATGCGCTTGATCGTCGGCAGCTTCACACGAATGTCGCGCTCAATCGCTTCATGTAGCGCTTTCAGGTTCTCAAGCACGGCGCATCACCTTCTGCAGTTCGTAGTTCACTTCCTGACGGAGAATCACCATCAGCCGAGCCTCGCACGCCTTGGCTGCACGTCGAAACGCTGGATCGCCTGATTGTTGCCATGCCACCGTCACCATCCGGTAAGGCATCCGCTCCTTGCCGACACGCTCGTAGATCGGTCCATCGGGCTTTCGCTTCGATTGTCGCCACGCACCCTGGAACGACTGGCGACCGACTCGCATCCCCTTGCGCGTCCTCGTCGCATTGCCAAGGCGATGCGCCTCGAGCGGGTTCAGGCCGAGCCACACCTTGCCGGTGTCAGCCGAGCGAAGAAAGAAGTAGAGGCGACGACGGATGACCTTCTGCGGGACCTTTGTCGCGGCCCCGACCTCTTTCGCTGTCTGGCTCTTGATCCACCCGGCCGTCTTGCGCAACGTCCGCCGCCACGCTGCCTGCATCGCAGACGGCGACAAGCCTTGCAACACTGCCGTCGCCTCTTTGATGTCGATTTCGATCTTCAGATCGTCCATAGCACCTACTGGAGAATGAGGACGGTCCAGCCGGTGCCGTCCGGATGTGCCTCGAGCACGCGGTAGCGCTCGCCATTCGCGACCAGGATGCTGCCCTGCCGAACTGCAGCAGCGTCGCGGTCGCGCAGGTGGAATACCGGCGCGACGAGCTGTGTGCGCTGGCCGCCGAGATCCGGCCCAAGCCAGGGCGACGCGAACATCCCTTCGACTGACCGGCCGTCGATCGTGATATCCGCGTCTCCCAGGTCGCGTAGCACCGCTGCGTCGACGTCCGAGATCAGATCCCGGAACGCCACGTCACACCTTCAGCTTGATGAGCGCCTTCGGGCGCGTGCACAGATGGATCGGGTTCGATTGCGCTTCGATCTCGACGCCCTTGCCGAAGTCCATCAGCTCTTGCTTCGCGTAGTACGGCAGGCCCGTCGTGTTGACCGCTTCGACGTAGTCGGCCGGCGCAAAGCGCGTGATGAACAGCTCGGCCACGCCCTCCGGCACGGCGTGCGCTTCGTCGTCCGCCACATAGCCGACGTCACCGACGCGCCCGCGATACCGTTCGAACGTGCAGCCGCCGAAGTCGAACGCGTCGCGCGCGTCGCCGCGCAGCTGCGCGGCCATCACGGACGCGAGATACGTTTCCTTCACCGACTTCGCGACGATCAGCTTGTTCCAGAACTCGCGCCCGCACAGCACGCGCACGCCCGTGTACGTCATCGCGCCGAGCGCGTCTTCGATCGCGTCCTGCACCTCGACGCACTTCTGGCGAATCTCGGTCGTCGCGGTCGACAGCTCGAACGGAATCACCGTCTGCTCGATGCCGAAGTATTTGAGCAGATCGATCAAGACCGTCTTTCCGTCCGCATCGAGCACCGCGCCCTTGATTGCGCCGATGCGGTGGAACTCGTGCGTCGCATCGAGTTGCCGGCGCATCTTCGCGAGCCGGCGATTCACGACCGTCTGCATCGCTTCCAGCTCCGTTTCGGAACCAAACGCACGCAGGTTCGCGATTTCGTCGGCCATGATCACTGCGCGCTGCGGCAGGTGCACCGTATTGAACGGGATCATGCTGCGCTTGCTGCCCGCGACAACGGCGGCCGGTGCACCACGCTGGCCTGCCGCGACGAGCGACAGCGTGTCGCCGTCGCGCTCGATCTGCACCGTCGTCGTCGTGATCCCGTCCTCTTCGAACAGGCCGAGCGTACCGATGCGGCCCGGCACATACGGCTGCTCGTTGATCGCAGCACTGAGGGACGACAGCGAAAATGCGTCGTCTTGAAACAGGGCGATGTCCGCCATACAACCTCCAACATGAAATGGATACAAAAAAGGCCACGCGTGCTGCGTGGCCTTGAATCGCGCCGACTGTGGTCAGCGGACGATCACGTGGCGCTCGGCGAGATCACCGCGGCCGGTAACGTCGAGCCCCGTCAAGAGCGCACCGGCCACCTCGGCGAGCCGCACGATGCCGGTTGCCGGACGCGGCGCATCCGACGCCGGCAGCGCCGCATAGAGCACCCCGGCGGCGACTTCGGAACCGTCGTTAGCCGCGTTGTCGTACGGCGCGTACTCGCCGGTGCTCGTCAGGCCGAGAACCTGCCCGGCCGGCAGCGCCGCCCCGGCTTTGACGACGATGCGATCGCGCGAAATCTGCCCTTCGCCCTCCGACACCAGAAATTCGGCCGTCAACACCCCTTGTTGCTTCACGTTCGACATGAGTTTTCCCCTCCTCGGGTTACGTCAAAGTTACTTGCCGCTCTTGCGAGCCGCGTAGATGGACGCCGCGCGCAGCGCATTCGCGACCACGGGCGCGTCTTGCTGCGCGGCCGGGACAGAGCGATGGTTGATCGGCTTCTGCGACGCCGTTACGCGCTCGAACAGCCGCGCGCGAACCTGATCGGGCGTCAGACCATCCGTGACAAAGCCGGCCGTCAGCTCGGTCAGGCTCGCGGCCAGACAGATACCGGCAATGTCCTGTGCGCTTCGGATCGCAGCGTCGACACTCGCGCGGTCACGCAGCCCCGTCGCCAGCACAATGCCTTCCGCGCAGTGCTCGATCTTCGCGTCACGGCACGCCGCGTACACGTGCGACGCCAGCGCCGCAACATCCGGCCCGGCCTGCGGTGCGGGCTGCGGTTGCGGTTGCGGTTGCGGTGCGGGAACGGGTGGCTCGACGTCGTCGGCGAGCATCGCGCGGATCGGATCCGGCACGGCCGAGAAACGCGCGACGTGTCGCGCCGCGCCCGCGTACGCAGCGATACGGATCGGCTCGGCGATCGTGTCGCAGAATCCTTGCTCCTGCGCCTGAGCTGCGGTTAGCCAGGTCTCTGCGTCCATGATGGCCCGGACCTCGTCGTGCGATCGACCGCTACGCTCCACGTAAGCCGCGAGCATGTTGTCCGACGTGCTGTCGAGCAGGTCTGCGAGCTTTCGAAGGTCGGTCGCCTCACCGGCCGCCACCGTATGCGGGTTGTGGATCATCAGCATCGCATTCGACGGCATCACGATTTCTTCGCACGCCATCAGAATCAGCGATGCAGCCGACGCTGCGACGCCGTCGACGCGGCCGGTCACCTTGCCGGCATGCCGGCGCAACGCGTTGTAGATCGTGAACGCGTCGAACACGTCGCCCCCCATCGAATTGACGGCAACGACGATCGATGTCGCCGTCGCGGCGACCTCATCGAGCGTCGATGCGAACAGTTCCCCGTCCGTGCCCCAAAAGCCGATGTCGCCATAGATCCGGATCTCGGCAACCTGCTCGCCGGCCCCGTTCGCCTGCGCGCGGATGTCCCACCAGCGCTTCTTCCCTTTCATTCGCCCTCCCCATTTGAATGATCGCCCATACCGTCGAACGGTTCGAGCGTGTCATACCGAATACCAAGCCGGCGCTCGCGCGCAAGGTCGGCCGCGTTCTCGTTGTCGACCTGCTCCGGATCGTCGCCGCGCGACAGTACGGCACCTGTCCGGCTCGCAAGTCCGGAGCGGATCTCCATCCGCTTCGCCGTGACGTCCTGCACCGGATGGATATACGGCCAGCCCTGCGGCACCCACCGCACCCGCAGATACTCGCGACGACGTCGGTAGTAGTCCGCCATCGGCATCGCGCCCGACAGCGCGCAGGCATCGACCCACCAGCGCCATACCTTCCGGCAAAACTGGTGAATGAACACGTTCCACTGGATCTGCTCGATCGACCTCCGGAACTCGTTCAGGATCACCCGCAGCACGCGATCGCTCACGTCGCGCAGATCGCCCGTCATGACTTCGTACGGCATGCCGACCGAAGCCGCAGCCGCCATCAGTTGCTGTCGCATGAACGGCCCGTAGTCCGTACCCGCGCCCGGCGGCTCGGCGAACTTGACGTCCTCGCCCGGTGCCAGTTCCTGCATGCTTCCCGGTTCGAGCGAAACGACCGGCGAGAACCCGTCGACGTCGTACTGCATTTCCCCGCCCGTGACGGGATCCCCCGGTAAGCCCGGCTCGCTCGGCGGCTTCGTGATAAACCCGGCAAAGAGATTGCTGACCTCTTGCCGGAACAGCACTGCGTCGTCGAAGTTGTCCAGCGACTTGAGCCGAAGCAGCACGGTCGACAGCTCCGGGACGCCGCGCACCTGGCCGGGCCGCAACGCGAGGAAAACGTGCGCGATTTCGTCAGCCGGCACGCGAACTGTCTGCATGTTGCCGGTCGATGCACGTCCGTATTCACCGGGATGACGCTGCAGCAGGTGATATGCAACGCGTCGCCCGTCGGCATTGAACTCGACGCCGTTGATGATCTCGCCACCGCCCGGCACCACCTCGTTCTTCTCCATAGGCAGCAAATCGCCTTCGAGAAGCCGGATCTGCATGGGAACCGCCAAGCCTTCGCTCGGACTTCGGAACTGGCGACGAACCAGTACCTCGCCGTCACTGAAGAACGCCCGCGCGGCAAGCGTCTGCACGCCCGCCATGTCGAACACATCGTCCGCGTCGATCTCCTCGCAGCTATCCTCCCAAAGTTGCTTTTGCATCTTGCGAACCGCGTCGTTCGGATGCTGCGGGTGCGCTTGGATGCCGTTCCCGATCGTGTTCGATACGAGCCGTGCGATCGCCGTTTTCGCCCACGGATCGTTGCGGATCGCGTCCCGAGCACGCGAGCGCAGCAGCGGCAGGTTTTGCGCCGCCGCCGCGTTCGGTCCCGCGCTCGACGCACGCCACGACTTCGCCCGTGCGCCCGTCGTGCTCGCCGACTCGTACGCCGCCGCCTTCAGCCGCGTCGGCACCACGAATCCGCGCCGCGCGAGTGACGGAAAGCCGCGCTTCATCGCACCCCCTTGCCGGCGTGGCGGATCCGGACGATCGACGAACGCCCGGCCGCGCCGTTCAGGTCGCGAATGATCTCGGTGCGTGCCTCGCGCAGTTCGCCGATCGAGCGATATTTCACGCGCCGGTCGGCATACTGGACTTCCAGCTCGCCCTTCGCGATTGCAGACTGGATGTTCTGCAGATCCTGTTTTGTGTATGCCATGCCATTCCCTCGTTTAGCGCCGCTTCAGGTACGTCGAGCGACCCACACGACGCCCCTGAATGCGCGAAACCCCGCTCGGGGGCGGGGTTTCGGTGGGTTTTGCTATCTGCGGCAACGGCCGCGGCGTCTCGATAATCTCGGGCACGTCCGGCGGATCAGGCGGCACCTCGGCCGGCAGTGCCGCCGGCAACGCCTCCAGCACCGGAACCGCATCGAACAGAGTGACCTGCGATGCACGATGCTGCTCGACCTGCCAGTGCGCCTCGGTCATCAGATGCACCTTCACGCTCCGCGCCGCGTGCAGCGCGTACCCTTCGCAATCCAGCGCTTCGTTTCTCGGGCTGATCTTCTTCCACACGCGCTTACCGCCACGCGGCCCCGGAACCTTGACCTCCGCCGTGAGCTGCGAGAGGTAGTCGCTACGGACCGCGCTATACCAGTGCATGCGGCCCGGCCCGTCGCCTTCGAGCTTCAGTCGGTTTTCGAGGATCAAATCCTTCGCGCGGCTCACGCCGACCATGTACGGCCGCAGTCCGTACTTCGCGGCCTTGCTGTTGTTGCGCGTCGAGTCGATCGACGCCTTCGGCACGCTGAAGATCTCCGCGTCGACGTTGCTGCTGCCCTTGACCGCCATGACGTTGTAACCCGCGTGCTGCGCCGCACGCACATACTTGTAAACCGCATCCGACGTCGCACCGTCTGACGAGTCGATCGACGTTGCACGCACACGCAACAACCAGCCGTTCTCATGCCGGTATGCGTGCGACAGCAGCATCGTCAACGCGCCCCATACCCCGCCTGTCATCGGGTCTTGCTGCTGCTCCGTCACGTTGCCGTATATTTCCCCCCACGCGACGAGCCAGCTTTCCTCGCCGCGCCCCCATGCACGCAGGACAATCGCGAGGCGGTCGTGCTGCACGTCGACGCCAAGCGTCAACACCAGACCTCCGAGCGGCACGGTCAACTCCGCGTATGGCAGCGCACGTTGCGCGAGCACGTCCAGCTCGGGCAGATCAGTCTTGTACTTGTACGCCCGGCCCTGCGAGTTGTTCACGAACGAACGCATCTTCGTATCGTCGCCCTCGCGCAGCGCCTTGTCGGCCGTCAGCCACTTCTTGACCAGCTCGGCCATGTTCGAGCCGGGGAACGGCGACACCAGCTCGTTGATGCGGAAGCCGGCAACGCCGTGAAACGGTGCCGTCGCGACCCATCGCCCGCGTCGGACAGCGCGAATACGCGTCGCGTCGTCCCACAACGAGCCGCAATGCGGGCAGGTGTAACGGGCCGTCTCCGGTTGTGCGCGGCCATAAACCTCATGTACGACTTCGGCGCCCTCGCTCCACGTGACGTTTTCCCACGCCAGCTCATGCTCCTCATCGCAATCGGGACACGGCACCAGATACACACGCTGATCCGATGCCGCGTAAGCCTGCTGGATGCGGGACAGGCCGTCGATGGTCGGCGTGCCGCCCAAAATCATCTTGCGTCGCCGGGCCGAATAGCTCTTGTTCCGTTCCTCCAGCAGCGTGATCGAATCGCCCTGCTCGCGCACGTTCGTGTTCGCGTCGTCCGGCTCCTCGACGGCAACGACCGGAGCCGGCGTCGACTTCACTTCGTCTGGCGCGTTCGACGTGATGAACTTCAGGAAGCCGCGTGCGAACGTCTTGTGATCCCAGAGGTTGTTCTTGTCGCGGGCCGCGTGAACCGGCAATCTCGCCGACAGGCGAGGCGTCACCTCGACCATCGGCTCGAATTTCTCTAGGTTGAACTTCTTCGCCGTCTTCTCCTTCGGGAACATGACGATCATCGGGCACGGGTCAACGTCGATCCGCTTGCCGATGTAGTTCAGCAGCACACCATCAGTCCACGCGACCTGCGCCGACTTCATGCACACGACCTTCTGCACGGTCGGATCGTCCAGCGCTTCGTGCATGCCGAACACCCACGGCGTGATGTTCGGGTTATACCGGCCGGGACTGGCCGATCCCTTCGCGCTCAACCTGCGATGTTTGCGCGACCAATCCGTCGTCCCAATCCGCTCCGGCGGACGCAGCATCTTCGCGATCCGGCGAATCACCGCGTGGACCGTCTGGGTCGTATTCAGAAAGCTGCTCAAGGCATCCATATATGTGCTCGTTCAACCATTCGACGTCCACCTCGACGCCGTATAGCGTGCGCAGCTCCTGCACCAGCTTGTCGGACAGCGACAGCAGCTCCGTTTGAAATGCGCCGACCATCAGGCCGTACGCCTGTTCGAGCTGCGCCGCATTGACGAGCTGCCCTTTCTTCTCTGCCAGCGTCAGCAGCTTGATCTCGCGATCGACGATCTCGGTCTTCGCCCGTTCGGCGACGAGATCGATGCCCGTACCGCTGGACCGGCCGGCCGCGACCTCGCGCAAATGCCGGATGTACGCGACGCGGATCTCGTCGATCGACGCCACGCGGTAATCGAGCTGGACCTTGTCGACGAACCGCGAAACGGCCGACTGATCGAGGTCGAGATGGTCAGCGATCTGCTGCTGAGTCGGCATGAATATGACCCCCTATGGAGACTCGCCAGTAGAGAAAAAACGCGGGTGCGAGCCCCCGCGTGTGGCGACGCCCAGAGGGTCCCCGCCTGCTCAAAAAATAGGCAGGCCCGCACCGACCGCGACATCGGCGGTCGTGCCGTCACCCGCTCGGTCCATCGCCCACACGACGCGGTCCAT
Organism: Burkholderia sp. B10; assembly: GCF_004368385.1. Taxonomy (NCBI): domain Bacteria; kingdom Pseudomonadati; phylum Pseudomonadota; class Betaproteobacteria; order Burkholderiales; family Burkholderiaceae; genus Burkholderia; species Burkholderia sp. B10. The sequence continues at coordinate 21,535 of NZ_PQMX01000013.1, forward strand.
CGCGTCGTCAAACACGAAGCACCGCGCGGTAACGCGCCCCATGCTTCGATCTTCATCCCACGTCGACCAGACCTCGCTTGGCCCGGCGCTCGTCGACTCGATTCGCATTTCAGCGCCCCAATGCAAAAAGCCCCGAGGGCTTTCGCACTCAGGGCTTCGGTATTCATTTCGTAAGGGCGAACGCCCTCCCAACAGATCCCGACAGACAGTTATCGTTGTTGGTCGCGGCGCTCCCGCGATTCAGTACGCCTGTCGGGCGAAGGTTGCGACACGAGTATGCGGTCGCTCATTTATCCAGTGACGCAGTAAAGGATGTGCAAAGTTTACGCGATCCGCTCTTGAAATGGAATACGTTTCATCCTCGCAATTGACGACGCAATGTGTCGTACACCGATCCATCGACCGTATCCAGCAGCGCGAGCATGTCGTGGAAGCGCCACGACCAGTTCTTCCGATACTCGTCGAGCGATACGCCGAGCGCGTGCGCCCGGCCAGCGTCGTCGACCTGTCGCTTGCCGGAACCGGAACAGCAGGGGCAAATGTGCCGGCCCTTTGCATCCGACACCGGCGACGCGGCGATCCGCCCCATCCCGCCGCAGTCGTCGCATGGTTCGTATTCCCGAAAGACTAGCGGCCCGTTACGCCCCTCGAAGAACGGGATACGCTCCTCCGATATACACACCTTCCCGCTGCCCCCGCATACATCACACGCGTGCGTTGACGCCGTGACGGGACGTGCGCGACGCACGACGCCGCGGCCTTCGCACTCGACACACTGATCGTTCACCCACTCGTCCAGCAACCGCAGCGCGAATCGCTCGACGATGTCGACCTTCGAACGCTCGACAGCGTGCCCCGCACGTTGATCGCGACGCTCGTCGCGCGACAGGCCCGTGAACCGCGCACGCTTGAATCGGCCCGACGTCCGGATCATCTGCGCCAACAGCAACGTTGCACGTCGAACCATCGCATGCGTCGGCAGCGGCCCAGCCTTGATTCGAGCAAGCAGGCTCCCGAGATCGTTAGCAAATGCGAGTGCGCCCAAAGTAACTTTAGGATCGGCAATCGGGTCGGTGAACTGACCACGAACGCTCATCGCAACGCCCACCCGCTCTTTCAAATCGATCATCACTCTCTCCTATTTGTCCCAATGTCTCAATGTCTCAATGTCCCAAGGGGAAAGGCTTGCAGGGGTGCGCGCCTGCGACATGCGCGACATGCGCCGCTCACGTCGCGCATGTCGCGCCCCCGCACCCGCGCCCGAGACCGCGCCTTGGGACGTTAGGACATAGGACGTCCACAGCGCGCCAAGGCGGGGCAAGTGGCGCGCTTACCGTGCAGGCACGGCGCGCCACGCGATCAAAGCGGACTGTCGTCATCACCCGCTGCCACCAGTTCGCGCTCCGCTTCCGGCTCTTGCTCTTCCTTCACGTAGTACCAACCGCGCGATCCGGTCGACTCGCGCTTGCGCACCCACCCGAGCGACTTCAACGCCTTGCCGATGCGACGCTGCTCGGCCAGCGTCCATTTCGACGTGTCGAGCTTCAGAATGTCCGCGAGAATCTCTTCCATCGTCGTGCGTGAGACAAACTCGAGGGCCTTGGCGATCTTGTCCTCGTATACGTCGCCCTCGTAGCGCTCCGCTTGCTCGATTTCGAACAGCGGGCGCTCATGCTCTTCCACGTGCCACACGACGCCCGAGCGATACAGGTGCACGGCTTCCGCCCAGAGCTGCTCGCGAACGGCCACAATGCCGTCGATGTCGACCAGCCCGCCGACACGCAGCGGCCAGTAACGCCGATTGCCCGATTCGTCTTTCAGGTACGTGTCGAAGTTGACCGAGCCGGCGAACACGCACTGACGCGGGACGTCGGTCGCACGCTTACCGTAGAAGTTACGGAACCGGTCGACAGCCGTCGCGAAGAAGCTCTTTACCGCCGACGAGTCGGCCTTGTTCAACGAATCCAGCTCGGCCAGCTCGATCACCCACTTCCCGGCCAGCACCGCGTACGTGTCCTTGTTGCCGATCTGGATCGGCGTATCGGTGAACCACGGAGCGCCGGCCAGCACCTTCAGCGCCGTCGATTTGCGATGCCCCTGCTTGCCTTCGAGGATCAGGACGTTGTCGACCTTGCAGCCCGGCTCCATCACGCGCGCGACGGCGGCGATCATCCATTTCATGAACGCGAGCTGCACATACTCGCTGTCGGCGACACGCAGGTAGGTCGACGGCATCGATCGCACGCGCGACACGCCGTCCCATTTGAGCCCTTCGAGGTATTCGCGCACGTCATGGAAGTGCTTCTCGTCCGCCACCAACAGAACCGCGTTCATCACGATATCGGTGCGCACCGAGAGGCCGTAGCGCTGCGACAACCAAAGCGCGCAGCGCTGATCGTCCATGTCAGTCCACTCGCCCTTCACGCCTTGCCGGAACGGCGGTGCCTTGCGCTTCATCACGCGGCCACCGAAGTCGTCCTGTTCGATGACGCCCTGCCAAGCTTTGTGATTCGCCAGGATCATGTGCACGTTGCCGAGCGTCGGCAGCAGCGTGCCCTTGTCCGAACGCGCGAGATCCTGCTCCCATGTGTGCGCGCCGTTCTCTGCCTCCCGGCCATCCCATTCCGGCTGTTTCGCGGCAGCGGACGTCGCGGCGGATTTCGTCGGTGTGTCGTCCGCGGTCGACACCGCAACCGTCGCCGGCCGGATCTCTTCGTTCGCTGGCGCGATGACGCGCAGGATTGCCGCCTGCACTTGCGCTTCGACTGCCTCGACGCCCTCTTCGACGTGCAGGTCGTTGAAATCGGTCAGCTTGCGCTCGCCGCGCTTGGCGAACTCCGGATAGGCGACGCTGACGTCGGCGACCGTCGCTGCCGCCGCGTACGCACGCTTCAGGCCCGTATTCTCGAAGCGCTTACGGCGCAACGGCATTACGTCGTTTCCGTAGCTCACCTCGACATACGGCACGCCATTGTCGTCACGACGGCATGACACGGCGACCATGTACCACGTGTTCTTCGCCTCGATCCGCACCGGGTCGGCACCAATCGCCAGCTCACCATGGAAGGCGAACTCATCGGCGAGCCAGTCGCGCATGCGCTGCTCGATCTTCCAGTCGTCGTCGGCGCAGACCAGCACATGCACATCCGGATACGTCGCACGCAGGTAGCACACGGCCGGGAGGATGCCGCCCGCGTCGAAGCAGACATTGACTGCGAACGCCTCGTCGATCGCCATGCGGATCGACCGCGCGGTCGCGTAGCCTTCGGCGACCAGCACGATTTGGTCGTCTGCGCCGACCTCCCCGAGCAGATACGACGCGCCCTTCTTTTCCATGCCCTTGTTGAAGCGCTTCCCGCCGTCCGGCGTGATCTTCTGCAGGCCGACGAGGCGAGCGTCGTCGCCGTACTGATACATCGGCACGAATATCGTGCCGTCCGCGTCGAAACGTACGCCTTCGGCCGTGATGCGCTTGCGTTCAAGATAGGTGGACTCGCCGTGCTCTGCCGCGCGGTTCCACTGATCGCGCGCGCGGTTCGCGGCGAGCTTCGCTTGACGCGCATCGCGCTCGGCCTGCTCACGGTCGGCGGCTTCCTGCCGGCGACGCGTCTCCGCGAGCACTTCCTCGCTCATCGGTGCGCCGCTCCATTCGAATCGCTCGGTGCCCGGATCGTCGCCCGAGAAGTGGCCGAACGTGCCGCCATAGCCGATTACCGCGCCCTTGCTGATGATCTCTCGAAGCTGATACCAGTATTTCTTGCGCGGCCCGTACCGATGATGTTTGCCGTCCGCGACCGGATGGCCGGCAGGCAGGTCGGGATGACCCGCAGCGCGCAATTGCTGAATGATCTGGTCCAGTGTCGCCATACAAAAATTCCCTCGATCAAAGTTACTTTGGCCGCATGTCGCGGCCAGATCACAATTCGTTGAGTTGCGCGCTGTTAGCTCGCACGACGAGCCGCCTCCAGCTCGACGAGACGACGGTCGCGCTCGACCTTGTGAGAAAAGCTTCGCCATACGGCTCGCCCCGCCGCATAGCACTGCCGCCCGCTCGGCGAGCGGCTGTATTGCGATGCGCTGCGTCGCAACACGCTACTGATCCCGTTCACGTTCACATGTGTCTCCGGTTATTTGCCGCGCAGTCGACGCCATTCCGCCGACATGAGATCGTCGAACGCGGCAAGGTCCAGCGCGCAGAGACGATCGGTAAGCTGGTCGCGGAACGCGTGACGTTCCGCCTTGGTCGCGAGCGCGGCGCATGCGCGCGCAGCTCGCTCGATGAACAGGCGCACGCGCCCGGCTGCGTTCGCTTCCGCAAGAATCGGAGCGAGGCGATCGGGAAACGTGGCGATCAGTTCGGATAGCAAGCGCCCCGCTTCAGCGGGGGCACATTCGAAACGGGATGCGAGCGTCGTGACAGAGCACGCCAGTTGCTGCTCGGGCGAGCAGCAGAGGCCGATGTGTTCGCGGTCGGGCTGGCAACAACCCATTCCGGGCTTAAACCGCTCCATGACGACGACGGCGACGCGCGGCAAGGTTGCGAGCAGCGTGGATCAAGCGCTGGAACAGACGCTGGCCCTTGCGACCAGTCGCGATGATCTGCTCTGCCCGGCCGTCATCGATGCGCTGCTCCCCAAGAACGCGCGTCACGTCGTCTGCGACGCGACCGACGTGAGCCTGAAGGTGCAATGCGGTCGAGACCAGATGCACGTCCACGCCCGGCCCGATGTCGTCATCTGCGCCGTGCTCGTCGACGTATTCGGCAACCAGCCCAAAACGCGCGTTCAGCGCGTGGAGTGCATCGAGCGCGTGCGCCTTTGCCTCCGTCTTTTCCTGCATCCACTCGATCAGCAGCTCGAACATTTCCATCGACAAGCGACTGTCGCCGACACCACGCAGACGCAGACGAAGCGATTCCGGCGTGATGTTCTTACCGCGTCGGATGGTGAGGTGGTTCGCCGCGTCGGCGACACCGCCGGGCGTGTTGCGAACGGACGTATAGAGGACGTCCAGCCATTCGGTACTGTCGTATCGGCAGGTCATATCGGAACATTGGGAATGTGCCGCTTTCATGCTGTCGCGGCAGGAGCGCATTGACTACGATTCATCAAGCGGCTGTTGTGACGGAGATAGGTTCCTCGCGCCGGACACCTGGGCAAGGGGCTTCGGCCCTTATGAAGTAGTCGTGGAGCGCCTGCACGTTCGATACGCGCGGATCGGTAACTCTCGACAGAGCGATCTTGGTCAGCGTGTCGTACGGCACGCCCGCATCTTGAGCGATGCGCCGCCACTTGCCCTTGTTCTTATGCAGTTGCTCGATGACGAACTCCAACCAAGAACTAACACGTTGACTCATATCGTTCCCCCAATTAGGTGCGGGGTCGATTTTAAGTCTTATTTGGCTACTTTTCAATCCACCGACAGACACCGGAAAGTAACGAATGTCTAGCCATATTTGGCAACATCAGGGGATGAACAAGACACCCGCCCGCGAAATCCTCGCGCTCAAGCTGAGGAAACTGATGGACGCCCACCCGACGCTCAACACACAGGGGCGACTCGCTGCGCGCGCAGGACTAGCGCAGCGCACGGTCGGACGAATGCGAAACAATGAAGCCGATCCGCAACTCGGACACGTCGAAGCCGTCGCTGACGCGCTCGGCGTGTCGCTCGTCAGCTTGATTTCCGATGAAACGGCGAGCGGGGGTGGACTTCAGTACGACACGGCAGCCGTTGCGCAACTGTCCGGCGAGGACCGGAAGAAGATCGAGTCGTACATTGAGTTTGTCCTGAGTACCAGCGGCGCTGCCCGCACCGGCAGCCAGGAGACAGTGAATATTTCGGAAACGATGCCCGCGTCGAAGGCACAGACCGCATCGGTTCGACGTGCAGCTCAACAACCATTATCAGACAAAACGTTGAGCATCAATGAAGACCAAAGTCACGCCACCGAGGGAAAGCGCGGACGTCGCTAACCTGTCCGCCTTTCGTGCACTCAAGCTCGAATCCGCTTTAAGCACACCTTCAGAACTCCGCAGCGATCGGGAGTCCGTGACGCGCAACGCCCTACTGGGCGAACTCGCTGCACGCAACTCCCCTGTCATCGCATACGCCGCCGTGCTCATGTCGGAGAACGGCGACATCACTTTGTCGGCCGCCGGGATTGAACAGGAGTTCGCACCCGCGATCCTGTCCGGACTAACTCGCATCCATGACCGGATCGATGAGCGCACCAGCCAACGTCCCCGACGCAATCAGGCCGGTTTCGCACAACTTATCCCGCTCGTCTCAGCTGCGATTCTTGCGGCGACGTACATCAACGTCGTGCCGTGGATGGACGTCGCCCTATCCGTTGCCGGTCAATTGTTGGCCGGCATCGCCGTTATGCGACGCGACCGAATGCATGGCGATCCGAGACAAATAAGACGGGCTGAAGACGTCAGTCGAGGCTGACGGCCGGCCCGAAATAGTCATATTAGGCTTGACCATGCAAGCCATATACGACTAATCTCCGGGTTGCGCAATGTCGCGCAGACCCGGAGATCCACCATGAAAACGACCGATCTGCACGCGGAAACCCGTCACGACTGGCTCCGCAACGAACAAGCACCCCGCATCACGGCGTCCGAACCCGCCCGCCAAAGCAACTTTGAAAAGTCCAAGGTTTTTCGATGGACGATAGTCGCCTGCCTGCTGTTCGTCGCCGTCAACATCTTTCAAGACGACCCGGTCGTCGCGCCGACGACGGCCTACCACGTCACCGTTTAACCGCCCCGACCCTGCCGGGGCATTCGGCCCCGGCGTCATGGAGACCGTCATGACGCGCATTAAAGTCAAAGCCGAACCTCTCTTCGATGTAGAACGACGAGATACCCTCTCACTCCGCACCATCACGCGATACGACCGAAACGCACGCCGTCCGTCGACCCCGATTCTGATCGGGAAGTATGTAGTCGGACGCCGCCCCCTCCCGGACAGCGTACATACGGAATACTTGATCCTCGACGGCACAGAGATCGCCCGCAGGCAGATTTCGATTCCGGACGAAGGCACCTGCGCCGACGCAATCAAGCGTCTGCGCGACACCAAGCGCGCAGCGGGTGTCGTGGCGTCGAAGGCGATCGATAAAGCGAAGAAGCGTGGCAAGGCGCGGACGGCGGTACCGCAGGAGGTTGCGTAATGGACGACCGCACGCAACAGCTCGACCTGACCGCGCCGATCCCGACCGGGAGTGCGAAGGTAGCAGCGGCCGCTGCGGGCGCAACGTCAGCTGACCTGTGGATGGTCCCGTACGGCCAACTTCATTACGACCCGTCCGACAACATCCGCCCCGTTGATCCCGAATGGGTGACGCACCTTACTGCCCTCATCATCGAGAACGGGTACGACAAGGGTTCGCCGCTTCATTGCTACGCGCGAAAGGTTGACGGGAAGGATCTGTTGTTCGTGTACAAGGGGCAGCACCGCTACCTTGCGGCCGGCAAAGCAATCGAAGCAGGCAAGGACATCGGCAAGATCCCGGTCGTCGTCCGTGACGCCAAGACGGTCAACCGCGCCGAAATGGTGATCGACGGCTATCTCAGCAACAACGGCAAACCGTCGTCGCCGCTTGATCTGGCCGCTGCCGTCGCAGAGCTGCGCGACATTCACGGCATGGCGCTTGCGGCGATCTGCAAGCGCCTGAATGTCACCGACCAAACGATCCGCGACGTCGGCCTGCTCGAACGGGCACCGGTCGAACTGCATCAGCTCATACGGAACGGCCAATGTACCGGCACACTGGCCATCGAGCAGATCCGCCTACACGGCGGCGACAAAGCGCTCGAACGCATCGTGTCCGGCCTGTCGAAAGCAAAGGAGGCCGGCAAAGGGAAGGTCACGAAGAAGCATCTAGCCAGCAACACGAAGCCTTACGAGCCGGCCGCGCCCAAAGCGACAAAGATCACCGATGCCTGTGCAAAGCAACTTTTGCAGGCGCTACAGGCAGTCCTGCATGATCCCGTTTTCGGGAAGCTTTCGCCCGGAACGATTCGAGCCGTCCATACGGCACTCTCTCCGCTCGCCGATCTCCTCGACACTCCGCAAAAGGCACGGATTTACCCCGTGACGGCACCGGATCAAGACGGTCGCTGCGTCGCGGCCGATACCCTTCGATCGCCCAACAGCAAGCGTACGAAAAAGCCGATCGCCGAGATCTACGTGGCCCAACCGAAAGCAAATCAGTGGATTTGCGCGGCTATGTACAACCTCAGAGACAGCTTCGCATCCACGCCCCTAAAGTTCGGTGCAGGAACCGCGTCCTACCCGACGCGAATGCAAGCGGTACAGGAAGGTGCTCGATGGCTTAAAAAAGCTCTCGGCTACGAGAACATCAAGCGCCAGAAAGACCTTCCGTTAGTCCTGCAATGGCTCGATGACATTCTGCAGCGCCCCGATCCCGACTGGACACCGGATATGGCGCAGGAGGCAGCGAAATGACCTCGCGCCCGGCCCTTTCTACCCCACGTCCGCTGCCGCGAAAGCGGGAACACGCGGAGAAGCGCCCGGCTATCGCACTGGCGAGCGTCAATGGTACTTCGATGCAGTCGAACAACGACGGGCTGACGCCCGAAAAAGCAATCCAGAAAGACAAAGCGCCGCTCGCGCGGCGCAAACCTATCCAGACGAACGAAGCCTTGGCGGATACCCGCCAAGGCAAGCTCGCGCGGCTCGACTGCCTGCGCATCGAAATCCGCACGTTGATCACCGATATCTCGCACGCGGCCGACGTCGAGTTGCTAGACCTCATGGCCGACGAGATCGGATCGTTCGCTCGCCACAAAGCAGCACAGGATGCGCGCACCTGGGCGGCTACCGCCGGGATCACGCTGGAAACTGGCTTGATGCAACTCGCCCGCGCTCTGCACACGACCTCCCTAGGAGAATGACAATGACAGGTACCCAAATGCACTGCGCCGATGCGCTGACGAACAACGCGTCGACGGAACGCTTACGAGCGTACCTGACTGAGCACTATTCCGACGCTCGGCCCCGCTCGACCGACGACGTTGCATCGTGGGCACTTGCTGCGCTAGACGTCCGGGCTGCACGACTCCACAGGGCAATTGAATCCGCGCGCCAAGGGGCGTTGCGAATATATGGTGAATCTAGCCGCCCGACGCGCCACGCGATCGAGCAAATCACACGATCGCTGCGCAGAATCTATCCCGACCGCACCGAACCGCACGCTGTAGTAACACGGACTGCCGCTGCCCGCGATGTGCTCCTCGAGCGCAACCGGCAAATTGACGTAGAACGCCGGGGGCCAAACAGTGACGATCTATATACAGAAGGCGAATTGCCTGAAGCAGCGGTCGCGTATGCTTTGTCCGCCGCCGGTTGGAATCTTGATACAGCCGCCTACTACTGGCCAAGCTCATGGGCAGCGTGCTGGTTCAAACCGACCACGCCTCGTCGCGATCTCGTGAGAGCCGCTGCACTGATCCTCGCCGAGATCGAACGCACCGATCGGGCTACCGGGAGCATTGCGTGAGAACGTTCGATCTACAAGAATGCGCCGACTTCCTGAAGGTCGACCGCACCACGGCGATGAAACTCGCGCAGCAAGGTGACATCGTCGGCGCTCGGATCGGTCGTGCATGGGTGTTCCTCGAAGACGATGTCGTCGCGTTTCTGCGGGAACAGGCACAACGGCAAACTCTTGAACGCCTTGAGGGACGATCGGCTCCCGATACCGCGGAAACAGACCGTCGAACGCAGGCTGCAATCCAGCGTCAATTGCAGTTGCCCCCAGTGCGAAGACCGGGGAGATCCGCTCGGCCGCTACCGAATCTCCCGGATTTGCCAAACAGTTCCACTAGCACGGGAAAAACCTCGAACGCTACTGAGTTCACCGCGTGACAACTATCGACCGGGAAGTGGCGAGCATTGAAGACACGCGAATGCCTGTCTTCAACCGCCTCCGCCTCTACACAGTGACAATAACACCATTCAATTCGTCACCGATCTCCAGATCGGCGTCACCGTCGTCGAATAGCACCAATTGGTTCTGCTGATCCACTCCCCTAAGGTTCATATTCGAAATCACTAGCTCCTCCTCGACCTTCTGTACACGACTGCTATACCTGAATGACTGTCTGTATTGATTATTATTCGTATACAAGTACTCAATAATCGGATGCGCATCGTAACTCAATATCCAATCGTAATTCACGTCACCCAAAACATTAGCCAGCCGCTCATGATCAGAGAATTGATAGTGATATCTATACAGCTTCTTCCCTTGAGTAAAATACGGAGGATCGATGTAAAAGAATCGATTTTCATTGTCTTGACCATCCGCATCTTCGAGGGCTCGAATAGCATCACCAAAGTAAACCTGAACGCTATCCCTCATCCTCGAAACATACAACACCCTTTTAATCAAATCGAATTTATTAAATCGACATGCAATTCCATACTGCGATGACTGGGACTTTCCACCAATGGGCCCCGCATGAATTACGCCAGAAAAATTAGTTCGATTGAAAAACAAACCAGCCAATCCGCACTCAACGAGCAAATTTTCTGGAACGTCAGAATATTGACGGTAAACATCCATTTCCAGCCATGTTTCGAGCGAAACATCAACACGCTCGATCGCGGAAATCAGTTCCTCAGTTCTAAAGAAAACCGAATACCAAAAAGCAAACACGAGCGGATCACGCTCAAACAACATTACCGATGACACCAGATCTCGCTCAAGCAACCCGAGACTTACTGCCGCGCTCCCCGCATACGGCTCAACAATTTGCTTCCCTTCTAAGCCACTGCTTCTCACGACATTGGCAAAGAACTCGATAGACCGGTTCTTGCTTCCGGGATACCGAAGCGGGTTCATATTCAAAATATTCATAGTCAGGCCGCAAGACGCCGAAATCTTAACAACTGCGCATCCACCCAATCACGCACATTAGCGAAATCAGAAAGTCGCTCTATAACGTATGAGGGGGCACATCGCGACGCCCACTCGGTTCCCTTTTGAACAAGCAAAGGCAAAATATTTCGATAGTAGATATCGCCATATTCGTGCGACAAAATCAGAATCTTTTCCGCAACCGTTTCCCCCGGATTCGGCACGATGGAGAATGGTATAAACATTGCGCACGTAGCCTGAGATGCTATACCTGGCGGCTGAAACCAAGTTGCGTGAAAACGCTTAATCGCCCCGCCCCGAATTGTCTTGTCGACCCAATTCTCGCCGCTCGCAACCTGCCCGAGTATGTACCGTTTTCCGGCCGCCCCATCTCGTCGCGGCCTCCAGCAAATGACGTCGATTTGCTCGTCCTTTGGGCTTAGCGACACGCCCGCGGGAACCTGACTCACAACCGCTCCTTCGCCGAAAGCAGCATAAATAGATGCCAGCTTCGCCAAGAAGCCCGTGCCATTTGGCCGAGGAAAACCGAACGAGTATGAATGTCCCCTTACCTCGCCAGCAGCGGCAATCGTGGCGCACACTTGGAAGTAATCGCGTACCACATTCGTGAGTTTAGGTACGTACACCCCTGAAAGAACAATTCCTTTTTTTGTATGCGAAAGAAGCAAACAAAAAATATATGCATACATACCTTCATTTGGCGCACCTTTCAACTGCAAGCTAGATCCCGACTCACTATATTCGAAGGGATACGCTCGACCAAGTTGCGCTATACGCGAATCGATCTCGGAAAATATATCAAGCAAAAAACCTTCTTCACTTGATTGCCCCTCCTCGAAGTCACTATCCTCGCTATTACGCCTCGTATCCCATATACGACTTAAGTCACGAATACTGACAGTCAGATACTCCGAGGCAAGAACTTTAAATTCCAACCAATCAACGGTATGCTGAACACCACAGTCAAGCGGCATCGAAGACAGCGCCATACTAACCCCGAGATTTAGGCTTCTTTTTCGAAGAATACTTACTCATGTAGTCATGGACCAGTGCAGCCTTGCGCATCAACTCATATCCAGTATTAAGCATGGTGGGATCGCCATCATACTTACCGATTAGCTCTAGCACCGCGCCCATACGTTGTTCAGCGGCAATCAACGCCATTCCAAACTGACTTGCACCGGACACTTCAGCATATGCAACAGCGAGCGTACTACCACTCCGTAGTTTCTGAAGTGCTCCTTGATTGACCAGACACATACCCAGGTTTCGCAGATCTGGGTTTTGCGAGTCGACCAGTGCCTTTTGCCCCTGCGACTTGGATCCATACATATAGAGCAGGGTTTCGCCGAGATTTTCTTCCTTTATTTTCTTTATGGGATTTTTCGCGGGAGCCTTATTCCATCCCGGTTCCAATCCTAAAAACTCCAAATACTCCTTCCTACCGAGAGCCGTATAAAGGTGCGAAAATGCAAATCGCCCAGACTTAGTTCGATCACTAATATCGAATCCACATCGAGTTTCCGCCTGCTCCAAAACAAACAAGGCACCAATATAATCGCGGATCGTATTATTCGTATCGCCAGTTTGATAGGCAATTTGATCAATTGAGATACTGCCTTGCTCACGCTTATACCACTCGTAAACAAAGCGCGCCTTGGCGTATGCATCCCAACGATGCGGGCCGTTAATATGCTTGAATCCGATAAATGCTTCCGCGTCAGTCCGCCGCTCGACGCGATATACCATGATTTCTTCGAGCGAGTTTCTCACTCGTTGTGCAAGATGCTTAGGCACACTCACACGGCACTTGGCAGCCAGGGCGGGATCACGCAGCACCTTGATTGCCGCAAGTCTTCGATTACCCTCCAAGACAGTGAAAGGGCCGCTGTCCGGGCCCATCACGATGAGGGGCTCTAGATCAATGTACGTGTTCGTTTCGATCGACGCGATAAGCTCATCAAGGGCGGCAATTTCACGGTAGGCACTGATGATCTGGACGTCCGACTCGGTGGCGTACTCGTCGCCGGTCATCAAGCGCGGATTGTCCTTGTCGAACACCAACAAGTCGGGCGAAATCTTCTTTGTTTCTTCGATCCCAATAACCGGAGCGATCGAAGATTTACGTCCGGAAGGTTGGAGCTTTCTCGTTGTCATCAATATGCCTCTGTGGACCGCGCTTGTGCGCGAACAGCATGGTATCACTTCGCAAATATCGTTAGGCCGGTCGGCCGCCACGACGCAAGGTCACTCACCAGAGCCTTGCTGCAAGGTCGCTTCCTCGCAAATTTGCGTATCGCATCAATACTTTTGGGTCTGTGTGCCCCGTGATCTTCGCTATCTGTATGTCCGTCAATGTCGTACGTTCATACAACCTGGATGTTGCCTCGTGTCGGAGGTCATGAAAGACAAGGTCTCGACAACCTGCTGCGCTGAAAATTCGACCAAACTGTCCTGACAGGCGAGATGTCACACGTTCCAGCACCTTGCTCCGCAGCAGCGGAAGATTCTCGGCGCGCATCGCAGACTCAATCTCAACGACCCAGGGGAACAGGTAGCCGTGATCGAAGGAAAAACCGCCCATGGCCGGGTCGCGAGACATCACTGCATCCACGTACCGGCCGTACGAAGCAATTGCCACGCTGGTCAACGGGACCGGCCGCTTGCTACCGTTCTTCGTGCGATCGAGGCCAATGGTCCGCCCGGCAACATCTACTTGGGACGGAGCCAGGGTGTACATCTCTCGCATACGCATCGCCGACTCGATCGCAAGTTCAAAGAGAAAGTTCAAAGCAGGGCCATACGGAAGATCGAACGCGCGCTCCTTACCATGAGGCTTCTCACCGGCCAAAATTCTACGAATTTCGGCCTCCTCTGAGGGTGATGGCCGGCGGTCGCGATGATGATCGGTCTTCGGCGTCAGGTTCTGAGCCCCAACGGCCGCCGCGTCATCATCGGTGTAGGTCGCATACCGTTTTGGCAGCAACCTCAGTGGATTAGTGGCCAGCATTGGCGATCCGGACCTGACGATCCAGTCAAGGCAGCGAGCAAGTGCTCCCACGTAATGGCGAATCGTTGACGGCGACAGCACATCACGGCGCTTCATCGACGTAACCCATTGCTCCGCCCATCCGTAGTCAACGCGCATCAAGCTCACTCCCGCGAGCCGAGTGATCAGTGAATTTAGTAGATGACGATCTGAGACGGGCACGGCCACACGACGGAGGTACTCCCGAATCCCCTCGTCCACGGTCACACACGCCTGCCTCTGCAGAACAACGTCCTCCGGCACTATGCCTGCGTCCAGCAGTTGTTCGAGTCGGGCAACGTACGCGTCGCCTTCTGCCTCGGTCCCGAACGTCAAGGAAAGTGGCTTCGGCAGCAAAGCCGCCCGCTTTATCGTGTACTCCCACGTGCCTGACGGCCTCAATCGCTTGTTTGCCATGTCGCCAATTAACTCGCCTCGATTACCAACTAGCCGATCCACGGGCGGTTGCCGCCGGTTTTTGGTTGGTTACAGGCGACTTTTTACCACTCTAGGCGACTGATTTCCATCTTGAAAACTCGCCAGAAAAAGAAAAAGCCCTGACGAATCAGGGCTTTTTCTCTTCCTACCTGGAGGCGCGAGCCGGAGTCGAACCGGCCTAAACGGCTTTGCAGGCCGCTGCATAACCGCTTTGCTATCGCGCCAAAAGCGGACTGTCCGAATACCTGGAAGGCATGCGACAGATTTTTATCCGAGGACCATCGGTCCATCAAATAAAAGGGGAAGCCTTGCTTCCCCGATACCTGGAGCGGGAGACGAGTCTCGAACTCGCGACCTCAACCTTGGCAAGGTTGCGCTCTACCAACTGAGCTACTCCCGCATTGTCCTACACCAGCAGCGCTTTGCCATTCAACACGCTGCCAGAAAAATCTGGAGCGGGAGACGAGTCTCGAACTCGCGACCTCAACCTTGGCAAGGTTGCGCTCTACCAACTGAGCTACTCCCGCGTTGTCCTGCACCAGCAGCGCTTCGCCATTCAACACGCTGCCGAAAAAATCTGGAGCGGGAGACGAGTCTCGAACTCGCGACCTCAACCTTGGCAAGGTTGCGCTCTACCAACTGAGCTACTCCCGCGTATTGCTGCGCTACTGCTTTCCGTCACACGCTTACTTCGTCGTGCAGCGGAGAAGCGAGATTATGTCGAAGGCACTTTCATGTGTCAAGGGCTTTTCGCGCCCTTTTTCCAAAAACCTTCGGCACCGACACCGCAAGCAGCCGCTACCAAGCCCTTACGCGCCGCCGCGCTCGCGAATCTGCGGCCACGCGAGCTTCATGTAGTACAGCATCGACCAGATCGTCAGCACCGCCGCCAGATACATCAGCCATTCGCCCCACACGCGCGTGTCGATCGTCGCGACGCCGAGCGGCAGCGGCCCGTAATACAGCAGCATCGGGATCGCGACCATCTGGCATGCGGTCTTGAACTTGCCGAGCTGGTTCACCGCGACGCTCTTCGACGCACCGATCTGCGCCATCCATTCGCGCAGCGCCGAGATCGCGATCTCGCGGCCGACGATCACCAGCGCGATCGCCGCGTCGACCCGCGCGATCTGCACGAGGATCAGCAGCGCGGCGGTGACCATCAGCTTGTCCGCGACCGGGTCGAGGAACGCGCCGAACGACGACGTCTGGTTCCACTTGCGCGCGAGAAAGCCGTCGAACCAGTCGGTCAGCGCCGCCAGGATGAATATCGCCGCCGCCGCGAGGTTGCGGTGCGCGCCGCTCATCACCGTGTCCGGCAGATAGAACACGCCGACGACGAGCGGAATCAGCACGATCCGGACCCACGTCAGGAAAATCGGGAAGTTGAACGGCATGGCATGCGGGTCAGTAAAGGATTCGCAATTGTGCCGTGTCGACCGGCCTGCCACAAGAACGCGCGATCGCAACGCGGGATCGCAGGCCCGAGCGGCCGGTCGCACGGCCCGTCAATGAAGCTGCTTGTAGATCTGTTCGGCGAGTGCGTGCGAGATCCCGTCGACGCTCGCCAGCTCCTCGACGCTGGCGGCGACCACGCCGCGCAGTCCGCCGAACCGCGCGAGCAGCCGCTGGCGCCGCTTCGCGCCGACGCCGTCGAGCTCCTCGAGCCGCGACGTCTGGCGCGCCTTCGCGCGCTTCGCGCGCATCCCGGTGATGGCGAAGCGGTGCGCCTCGTCGCGGATCTGCGCGACCAGCATCAGCGCCGCGCTCTCCTTGCCGAGCTCGAGCGGCGTGCGGCCGTCCGCGAACACGAGCGTCTCGAGGCCGACCTTGCGCCCTTCCCCTTTCGCGACGCCGACCAGCATCGACGTATCGAGCCCCAGTTCGGTGAACACCTGCCGCGCGATCTCGACCTGCCCCTTGCCGCCGTCGATCAGCACGATGTTCGGCAACAGGCTCGACGCCTCGGCCTGCCGCGTCGATTCGCCGTCGATGCCGGTCGCGGCGTCGGCGGCGGCCGCCTGCGCGGCCAGCTCGACCATCTTCTCGTAGCGGCGCGTCAATACCTGCCGCATGGCCGCATAGTCGTCGCCCGGCGTGATGCCGGCGATGTTGTAGCGACGGTACTCGCCCGACTGCATCTTGTGATGGTGATAGACGACGCACGACGCCTGCGTCGCCTCGCCCATCGTATGGCTGATGTCGAAGCACTCGATGCGCAGCGTCGCGAGATCGTCGCATTCGAGGCCGAGCGTCTCGGCGAGTGCGCGGGTACGCGCCTGCTGCGAGCCCTGCTCGGACAGCAGTCGCGCGAGCGCGATCCGGGCGTTCTGCTCGGCCATCGTCAGCCACGCGCGCCGCTGCCCCTGCGGCTGCCGCACCAGCGATACCTTGTGGCCGGCCTGCTCGGACAGCAGCTCGAGCAGGTCGCGGCTCGCGGGCGCATGGCTGACGACCAGCACCGGCGGCACGCGGTTGCCCAGATAGTGCTGCGAGATGAATGCATCGAGCACCTCCGCCTCGACGGACGCGCCGGCGACGCGGGCAGCCGCCCCCCCGTCGCCGTCGCCCTCGCCTTCCACCGGCTGGTCCGGCATCGCGGCGGCGGCATCGTCGACGCCATCGGCCTCGTCGCCGAGCCCGCCTTCCGCGAGCGTCAGCGCGCTTTCGACGTGCGTCGGGAAATACGCCTTGTCGCCAAGATGGCGGCCGCCGCGCACCATCGCGAGGTTCACGCACACGCGCCCGCCCTGCGCGACGACGGCCAGGATGTCGACGTCGCTGTCGCCGCCGACCTCGATCGCCTGCTGGTGCAGCACCGTCGCGAGCGAGCTCATCTGGTTGCGCACGGCCGCCGCCTGCTCGAACTTCAGCTCGGCCGCGAACGCGTGCATCTTCTGCTCGAGTTCGTTCATCACCTCGGACTGCCGCCCGAGCAGGAAGCGCGCGGCGTTCGACACGTCGATCGCGTAGTCGTCCTCGGTGATCGCGCCGACGCACGGCGCCGTGCAACGCCCGATCTGATGCAGCAGGCACGGCCGCGTACGGTTGTTGAACACCGAATCCTCGCAGGTGCGCAACTGGAATACGCGCTGCAGGATCTGGATGCTCTCGCGCACCGCCCACGCACTCGGGAACGGCCCGAAATACTGGTTCTGCTTGTCGACCGAGCCGCGGTAATACGCCATGCGCGGAAAGCGGTGCGCGGTGAGCTTCAGGTACGGATACGACTTGTCGTCGCGAAACAGGATGTTGTAGCGCGGCGCGAGCGCCTTGATCAGGTTGTTCTCGAGCAGCAGCGCCTCGGCCTCCGAGCGCGTGACGGTCGTCTCGATGCGCGCGATGCGCGTGACCATCATCGCGATGCGCGGCGACAGCTGCGTTTTCGTGAAGTAGCTCGACACGCGCTTCTTCAGGTCGCGCGCCTTGCCGACGTAAAGCACGGCGCCCGTTGCGTCGTAATAGCGGTAGACGCCCGGCATGTGCGGCAATTGCGCGAGGATCTTCTTCGGTTCGAACGGAGTATCGGCGGCTTCTGGGGATGTCATGCGTGATCCGGTGCCCGCTGGCGCGGAACGGGTCCATTAGAATCGCCAGTTTAGAGCATTCACCGGCCCGCTTCGATGTCCCGCACCACGCCCGCCTCCGGCTCCGACTCCGTCCCCGCCATCGCTTCGCCGCGCTCCATCGGCGAACCGATCGCATGCGACCTCTTCTGCACCGTGATCGACAACTTCGGCGACATCGGCGTGTGCTGGCGCCTCGCGCGCCAGCTCGCGCACGAGCACGGCTGGCAGATGCGCATCTTCGTCGACGATCTGCGCACCTTCGCGCGACTGCTGCCGCAGATCGACCCGCACGCCGGCCGGCAAACGCTCGACGGCATCGCGATCGAACACTGGCACGCGGAAGTCGGCGACGCGCTGCAGATCGCCGACGTCGTGATCGAAGCGTTCGCGTGCGAGCTGCCGGGCGCGTATCTCGCCGCGATGGCGCGACGCGCGCCCCGCCCGGTGTGGATCAATCTCGAATACCTGAGCGCCGAGGACTGGGTCGCCGATTTCCACCTGCGCCCGTCGCCGCATCCGCGCTACCCGCTGCTGAAGACGTTCTTCTTCCCCGGGCTGTCGGCCGGCACCGGCGGCGTGCTGAAGGAGCGCGACCTCGACGCGCGCCGCACCGCATTCGAAACCGACGCGGCCGCGCGCACGGCCTGGTGGCAGCACGCGACCGGCGATGCGCCGCCGCCGTCCGGCACGACGGTCGTGAGCCTGTTCGCATACGAAAATCCGGCCGTCGACGCGTTGCTCGCGCAGTGGCGCGACAGCGCGACGCCGATCGTCGCGCTCGTGCCGGCCGGCCGCATCTCGCCGGCCGTCGCGCGCTTCTTCGGCACCGCATCGTTCGACGCCGGCGCGCGCGCCACGCTCGGCAATCTGACCGCCTACGGGCTCGCCTTCGTGCCGCAGGCCGACTACGACGCGCTGCTGTGGGCCGCGGACGTCAACTTCGTGCGCGGCGAGGATTCGTTCGTGCGCGCGCAATGGGCGCGCAAGCCGTTCGTCTGGCAGATCTACCCGCAGGCCGACGATGCGCATCTGCCGAAACTCGACGCCGCGCTCGCGCACCTGGCAGCCGGCCTCGCCGACGCGCCGCGCGCGGCGCTCGAGCGCTTCTGGCATGCGTGGAACGGCGTGGGCACGCCCGATTGGGACGATATCCGGCAGCACCGCGCGGCGCTGGACGCCAACGCGACGCGCTGGGCCGACACGCTGGCGGGCGTCGGCGATCTTGCCGGAAAGCTGGCGGAATACGCAAAATCTCAGTTAAAATAAGCGGTTATCCGACGGCTGACCACGCAAGCGCGCACGCTTGGGGCTCTTGGCACCTACCGGAACGCACCGCTTGCGCCGTCAGCCGTTGCGCAACGCTCAGGCACCCATTTATTTGATTGGATCAGGACAGTTTTTTTATGAAGACCGCACAGGAACTCCGCGTAGGCAACGTCGTGCAAATCGGCAGCGACGCATGGGTCATCGCAAAGACGGAATACAACAAGTCGGGCCGTAACGCCGCCGTCGTCAAGATGAAGATGAAGAACCTGCTGACGAACGCAGGCCAGGAAGCGGTCTACAAGGCCGACGACAAGTTCGACGTCGTCGTGCTCGACCGCAAGGAAGTGACGTACTCGTACTTCGCCGACCCGATGTACGTGTTCATGGACGCCGACTACAACCAGTACGAAGTCGAAGCGGAAATGATGGGCGAAGCGCTGAACTACCTCGAAGACGGCATGGCTTGCGAAGTCGTGTTCTACAACGAGAAGGCCATTTCGGTCGAACTGCCGACGATCCTGGTTCGCGAGATCACCTACACGGAACCGGCCGTCAAGGGCGACACGTCGTCGGGCAAGGTGCTGAAGAACGCGAAGCTCGCAACGGGCTTCGAGCTGCAAGTGCCGCTGTTCTGCAACACCGGCGACAAGATCGAAATCGACACGCGTACGAACGAATACCGCAGCCGCGCGTAAGCGCCTGCGAACTTCGCATCGAACAAAGCGCCCTGCGGGGCGCTTTTTGTTTGCCTGCGCGCAACAGCGCGCACATGCCGGCACGATCGGCAACACAAAATCCAGCACTAAAGGTATTCAATTTGTATCATCGGTAACTGTTTTATAGCGGCCGAGAAATAATGCACGTCGGGCGTTCCGGGGGGCATAAAATCAGTTTTTAATCCGACACGCGGCTGCGGCTGGCTCGATGGCCGACAGCCCGCCTCTCTTGACTCGACTCGCGTTCACCATGCCACACGCCCTGATTGTCGAAGACGATCCCAACAGCCTGTCCGGCCTGACCGCGCTGCTCGCCGCAGACGGCTTCTCGGTCGACACGGCCACGTCGCTCGCGGAGGCGCGCACGGCGCTCGGCCGCGCGATCCCCGACGTCGTCCTGGTCGACCTGAACCTGCCGGACGGCAGCGGCTTCGACCTGCTCCAGCACCTGCCGCAGCAGCAGCCGAACGGCTCGCTGCCGGTGATCGTGCTGACCGGCAATGCGACGGTCGAGAGCGCGATCGAAGGCTTGCGTCACGGCATTTGGGACTACCTGCTGAAGCCGATCAACATTCCGCGGCTGCGCAGCCTGCTCGCGCGGATTCCCCGCCCCTACGAACTGATCGACGAAGTGCAGGCGCTGCGCGCGTCGCTGCGTCGCCTCGGCCGCTTCGGCGCACTGGTCGGCTGCAGCGAGGCGATGCAGCACGTGTACGACATGATCGAGCACAACGCGCGCACCGAAACGGCCGTGCTGTTCGCGGGCGAAGCCGGCACCGGCAAGAAGCTCGCGGCGCGCACGCTGCACGATCTGAGCCGCCGCCGCAAGGGGCCGTTCCTGTCGTTCGACTGCCGGATGATCGCGCAGGCGAACCGGCATGGCGCGTCGCTCGACAGCGTGCTGTTCGGCCATGAGCGCGGCGCGTTCGACGGCGCCGAGCGGCGCGAAACCGGCCTGTTCGAACAGGCCGGCGGCGGCACGCTGTTCCTCGACGAAATCACCGCGCTGCCGCTCGTGCTGCAGGAAGCGCTGCTGCATGCGCTCGATTCGCAGAACTTCATGCGGATCGGCGGCACGAGCTCCATCGCGAGCGACTTCCGGCTGATCGCGGCCACGCGCCGGCCGGCGCGCGAGGCCGTTGCCAACGGCACGCTGCGCGAAGATCTGTGGCTGCGCCTCGATGCGGCGTCGATCACGATGCCGCCGCTGCGCGAGCGCGACGGCGACGCGCTCGCGATCGCCGATGCGCTGATCGACGAACTGAACCGCGAGGCCCGCGCGACCGGCCGCAGCACGACCGACAAGCGCGCGGCGCCGGGCTTCGTGCGCGAGTGCCTGTCCTACGAATGGCCCGGCAACGTGCGCGAGCTGCACGAGCGTGTGCGCTTCGCATACGACGCATCGGGCGACTTCATCGAAACGCTGCGCGCCGGCGAAGCGAGCTTCGCGGCCGGCGCCGCGCTGAACGGCAGCAGCGTGCAGATCAAGGTCGGCACGCCGCTGTCCGACGTCGAAGACCTGCTGATCCGCGCGACGCTCGACGCGGTCGGCGGCACGCGGCATCGTGCGGCCACGCTGCTCGGCATCAGCCCGAAGACGCTCTACAACAAACTGCAGCGCATGAAGGTCAATTGAGCGGGCGGCAATCGTCGTCGGCGCGGACCGGCACCGACGATTAGTTCGTCGAACAAGTGTTGCCCTCCGCTTCGCGCACCAACGAAAAAGCCACGCAAATTTGCGTGGCTTTTTCGTTTCGGCGACGGCAGCGCGCCGACTGCGTCGCCCCTTATGCGAGCACGCTGGTCAACAGCCCGCGCGCCTGCAGATACTCGGGCTGCGCGATCAGCTTGTCCCACTTGAGCGCCTTGCCGCGCGCACGCATCCGCTTGATGCGCCGCACCGACTCCGGCGACGGCCGCGCGCTCAGTTCGTTCAGCACGACTTCGGCGGCGTCGGGCTGGTTGCAGACGAGCACCATGTCGCAGCCGGCCGCGAGCGCCGCGTCGGCGGCCTGCGTGAGCGTGCCGCCTTCGCGGGCGGCCTCCATCGACAGGTCGTCGCTGAAGATCGCGCCCGTGAAACCGAGCCGCCCGCGCAGGATGTCCTGCAGCCACACGCGCGAGAAGCCGGCCGGCCGCGGGTCGACCTGCGTATAGATCACGTGCGCGGGAATCACCGCCGACAGCGACAGGCCGAGCCAGTCGTACGGCGCGACGTCGTCCTCGAGGATCGCGTCGAGCGGCCGGTCGTCGGTCGGCAGCGCGACGTGCGAATCGGCTTCCGCGAAACCATGCCCGGGGAAATGCTTGCCGCAGTTGGCCATGCCCGCGAGCGACAGCCCGTGGTTCAGGCTCTTCGCGAGCAACGTGACGACGCGCGGGTCGCGATGGAACGCGCGATCGCCGATCACCTTCGAATGTCCGTAGTCGAGATCGAGCACGGGCGTGAAGCTCATGTCGATCCCGCAGGCGCGCAGCTCGGCGGCGAGGATGTAGCCGACCGCGGTGGCGACCTTGGTCGCGAGCAGCACGTCGCGATCCCACAGCTCGCCGAGCCGGCGCATCGCCGGCAGCACCGTGAAGCCGTCGGTGCGGAACCGCTGGACGCGGCCGCCTTCGTGATCGACCGCGATCAGGATGTCCTCGCGCACCGCGCGGATCGAGTCGGTCAACGCGCTCAGCTGCGCGCGGTTCTCGAAATGCCGCGCGAACAGGATCACGCCGCCGGTGTTCGGATGCGCAAGGCGCCGCGCATCGTCGCGCGACAGGGCCGTGCCGACGACGTCGAGCATGACCGGGGCGGGAGTCGTTTTCATCGAATCAGAAAATCCGTCAGGAAAGGGTTCGGGGAACGGGTGCAGGCGGCGGCGCATCGGTTTCGGCGACGACGAACGACACGGCGTAGTCGCGCTCGTCGCTGACCGTCACGCGCGCGGTGATGCCGCGCGCGGCGAGCCAGTCGGCGAGCTCTCCCGACGCGACGACGTACGGCTCGCCGCTGCGCTGGTTGAGGGTCTGCAGCGCGCGCCACGTCATCGGCCAGTGCATGCCGAGCCCGATCGCCTTCGAGAACGCTTCCTTCGCGGAAAAGCGCGTCGCGAGAAACGCGATGCCGCGCGCCTCGGAGCGCGCGCGCCGCGCGTGGAACACGCGCAACTCGTCGGGGCCCAGCACCTTCTCGGCAAACCTGCCATCGGTGCGCTCGAGCACGGCCGCGATGCGGCTCAACTGGACGATGTCGGTGCCGATGCCGTAGATCGCCATGTCAGCGCGCGCCGCGATGCACGAACGATGCCGGGTGGCAAGCCGAGCCGGCGCGCACGGAACGCATCGTCAGCGCGCGCCGCCGTGAAGCGCGGCAACGCGTGCGGCGACCATGATGGCCTTCATCTCGCGCACGGCATTGTCCCAGCCCGCGAAGATCGAATGCGCGACGATCGCATGGCCGATGTTCAGCTCGACGATCCCGTCGATGGCGGCGATCTGTTGCACGTTCGTGTAGTGAAGACCGTGACCGGCGTTGACCTTCAGCCCCAGCTGCGCGCCGGCCTGGACGCCCGCGACGATGCGCTCGTATTCGCGCTGCTGCTCGGCTGCGTCGTGCGCGTCGGCATAACGGCCGGTATGCAGCTCGATCACCGGCGCGCCGGCCTCGTGCGCGGCGCGGATCTGCGTCTCGTCCGGATCGATGAACAGCGATACGCGCACGCCGGCGTCCGCGAGCTGCTTGCAGGCCGCGCGCACGACCTCGAAGCGGCCGGCGACGTCGAGGCCGCCTTCGGTCGTCAGCTCCTCGCGCTTCTCCGGCACGAGACACGCGTCATGCGGACGCACTTCGCATGCGATGTCGAGCATCTCGGCCGTCACCGCGCATTCGAGGTTCATCCGCGTCTTCAGCAGCGGGCGCAGCGTGCGCACGTCGGCGTCGACGATGTGGCGGCGATCCTCGCGCAGGTGCAGCGTGATCGCGTCGGCGCCGGCTTCTTCGGCGGCGAGCGCCGCGCGGATCGGATCGGGATAGGCGGTGCCGCGCGCGTTGCGCAGCGTGGCGACGTGGTCGATGTTCACGCCGAGGTCGATGACGGTGGGCGTTGTCAGGAAAAAGCTCATAGGTTTTGCAGGTCGATCAGGATCTGGCGCGTGGCGAGCGGCGTGCCGCCGAGATAGGTGTTCAGCAGGAAGCGCATCAGCGTCTTGCTCTGCGCGACCGTCTGGGCTCGATGGTAATCGTCCTGCTCCATGTCGAGCAACGTCTGTCCGGTGACGACCGGCCAGTGCGACGGTACGTCGTCGTCCGCGTTGCGCACGCCGCGCTCGGGATCGAACACGTAGCGGCGCTCGGGCTCGACCGCGCGGCGCGCCACCGTGCGGTTCAGCGCCATCGCGTAGCCGGTCTCGCGCAGCAGCACGCGCTCGAACGAGCGCAGCACCTGCACGGCCGGTTCGCCGTGCGCGAGGCGCGTGAGCGTCAGCACGTAATGGTTGAACAGCGGCGGCTGCGGATCTTCGCGCGCGCAGAATTTCACGAGCAGCTCGTTGACGTAGAAGCCGCACAGCAGCCCGTCGCCGCCGAGCGGCAGCATCCCGCCGACCCACTCGGCGCCGGTGAGCGTGCGCACTTCGGATTTGCCGGACCACGACAACAGCAGCGGCTGGAACGTCTGCAGCACGCCGCGCAGCGCGGAATGGGGGCGCTTCGCGCCCTTCGCGACGAGCGCGAGCCGGCCATGGTCGCGCGTGAGCACGTCGATGATCAGGCTAGTTTCGCGGTACGGATAGCTGTGCAGCACGAACGCCGGCTGCTCGGCGATGCGGAAATCGGACGTGCGAGACGTCGCGCGCCGCGCCTTGCGGCGCGGCGGTTCGGGCGGGGCCGGCAGCGGCGCGTCGTTCGCGCCGGCGGCCACCGCGTCTTCGGTCGACGTCAGCGCGTCATTCGTACCCATAGGCACGCAGCCCCGCCTCGTTGTCGGCCCAGCCGCTCTTCACCTTCACGAAGGTCTCGAGGTACACGGGGCCGTCGAACAGCTTCTCCATGTCGAGCCGCGCCTCGGTGCTGATCTGCTTGAGCTTCTCGCCCTTCTTGCCGATCACCATCGCCTTGTGCATATCGCGTTCGACGAGGATCGTCGCGAAGATGCGCTTCAGCCGCCCTTCCTCCTCGAACTTGTCGATCAGCACGGTGCTCGTGTACGGCAATTCGTCGCCGGTCCAGCGGAACACCTTCTCGCGCAGGATTTCGGCCGCGAGAAAGCGCGAGCTGCGGTCGGTCAGCTCGTCCTCGCCGTAGATCGGCTGACCTTCCGGCAGGTGCGGCTTGATCGTGTCGAGCAGGTGCTTGATGTCTTCCGGCCGCTGCGCGGACAGCGGCACGAGCTCGGTGAACTCGCGCAGCGCGCTCATCTTCTGCATGAACGGGAACAGCGTCGCCTTGTCGCCCACGCGGTCGATCTTGTTCGCGATCAGGAGCGTCGGCGCGCCGGGCGGAATCAGGTCGAGCACCTTCTGGTCGTCGGGCCCGAAGCGGCCGGCCTCGATCACGAACAGGATCAGGTCGACCGACGTGAGCGTCGACGTGACCGCGCGGTTCAGCGAGCGGTTCAGCGCGGTGCTGTGGCGGGTCTGGAAGCCCGGCGTGTCGACGAAGATGAACTGCGCGTCGTCGAACGTGTTGATGCCGGTGATGCGATGGCGGGTCGTTTGCGCCTTGCGCGACGTGATGCTGATCTTCTGGCCGACGAGTGCGTTCATCAACGTCGACTTGCCGACGTTCGGGCGGCCCACGATCGCGATCATGCCGCAGCGGAAACCGGTAGGAGCGGGAGTGTTCATATCGTTTGGGAGACAGGTTCGCAACCGGCCGCGCGGCGCGCGGCACGATCGATGGGCAATTCAGTGGCCGGCATCGGCCGCGCGCGCCTGGGCGGCCGCGAGGCTCGCGCCGCCCGGCGGCGTCTCGGTGTCGGACGCTGCGCCGTCGCGCGGGCGCGGCGTCGTGCGGGAGGCGGGGTCGGACGCAGCGGCTGATTTGTCGGCGCTGGCCGAGGCCGGATCGGCCGGCTGGACGGCTGCTTGACCGGCCGCTTGGCCGGTCGGCTTGTCAGCGGCGCGCGGTGCGCCTTCCGCGGGCTTGTCGGCCGCACGCAGGGCAGCTTCGCCGCGCTCCGGCGACTTCTCGGCCGGCTTGTCCGCCGGCTTGTCGCCCGACGGCTTCGCCGCGCGGTCGGTCTTGTCCGCCACGGTTTCGACATGCGCGGCGCGGATCGCGGCCATCGGCGCCTGAGCCGGCCGCTCGGCCGGCTCGGAAGCGCCGCCGGACGCCTTCACGTCGCGTGCCGCCGCACGTTCCTTCCGTTCCGGCGAGCGCAGGTCCAGCGCTTCCTGAACGCCCTTCACGCCCGGCACGATTTCGGGCTCCGCATGCTTCGATCCACGGGCATTCTTCGAGCGCTTCGGCTTCGAGGCCAGCATCGGCGCGGCGGCCAGCACCTCGTCGAGCGCCTTCTTCGCGGCAGCCTGCTCGGCCGCCCGCCGGCTCGCGCCGGAGCCCGACACCTTCACGTCGAGCTTCGGCACCGTGCATTCGACCTCGAACTGCTGATTGTGCGCCGCACCATGAGTCGCGACGACGGTGTAGGTGGGCAACGCGATCTTGTGCCCCTGCAGATACTCCTGCAGCAGCGTTTTCGCGTCCTTGCCGAGCGTGCGCGGATCGATGTGGTCGAGGATCGGTACGTACAGCCGCTTGATGACCCCTTGGGCGGCTTCGAAGCCGCCATCGAGAAACACGGCCCCGATGATGGCTTCGAATGCGTCCGCGAGAATCGACGGGCGGCGGAACCCGCCGCTGCGCAACTCGCCCTCGCCCAGTCGCAGCCCGTCCGAGATATTCAGGGCCTGAGCGATTTCATACAGCGACTGCTGCTTGACGAGATTGGCGCGCACGCGCGACAGATCGCCTTCGTCCAGCTTGCCGAAGCGCTGGAACAAAAGGGCCGCCACCGCGCAGTTCAGAACGGAGTCGCCGAGAAACTCGAGCCGTTCGTTATGCGTGGCGCTGTGACTGCGATGGGTCAAAGCCTGGCGCAACAATTCCGCATTGCGAAATTCGTAGCGCAGCCGGCTTTCCAACTGGGATAGGGGCATGTGCAGGAGTATAACGCGGGCGCCGGTCGGGCCGAAGCGGCACGGCCGGACGCGAAAAGGCGTGACGAGGCGGTGTTACCGCCGGTTCTTAAAGTAGTTCGGCAATACGCGACGCGGCCCGTGCGTCGCGCATTGCGTGCGAGTCGACTGCGATCAGTTGAAGGAACCGATGCGCTTCAGGTCGCTGAAGTTCATCCAGATGAAGAACGCGCGACCGACGATGTTGTTGTCCGGCACGAACCCCCAGTAGCGGCTGTCCGCGCTGTTGTCGCGGTTGTCGCCCATCATGAAGTAGTGGCCGGGTGGCACCTTGCAGATCACGCCGCGGCTGTTGTACGTGCAGTTGTCGCGATACGGATAGTCGTATGCGCCCATCACGAACGGCGGCACCGCGGGATTGTTCAGGATCGCGTTCTTCTTCGTGCCGAGCGTTTCCTCGAACTGCTTCGCGTAGTTCTGGCGCTCGTCGTCGAAGTAGTCGGGCAGCGGCGTTTCGGGCACCGGCTGGCCGTTGATCGTCAGCTGCTTGTCCTGATAGGCGACCGTGTCGCCCGGCAGGCCGACGACGCGCTTGATGTAGTCGACCGACTCGTCCTTCGGATAACGGAACACGACGACGTCGCCGCGCGACAGCGGCTTGCCCTGCGTGATCTTGGTGTTTGTGACCGGCAGACGCAGCCCGTATTCGAACTTGTTGACGAGGATGAAATCGCCGACGACCAGCGTCGGCACCATCGAGCCCGACGGAATCTTGAACGGCTCGACGACGAACGAACGCACGACGAACACCGCGAGGATCACCGGGAAGAAGCTCGCCGTGTATTCGAGCCACCACGGCTGGCGCAGCTTCTCGTCGCGCAGCTTCGCACGCGTCTGCACCGCATTTTCGTCCGCGAAACGCTTGTCGATGCGCGACTGCTGGCGATCGAACTCGTCGATCGCCACGTCGGCCGCCTTGCGTCGCCGCGGCAGGAACACCAGCTTGTCCAACACCCACGCCACGCCCGTCACGACGACGAGCACAAAAAGAATCAGCGCAAAATTCATAAAAGGATCAGTCCTGTTATTTGTCTTCGACGCGCAAGATCGCGAGGAACGCTTCCTGCGGGATCTCGACCGAACCCACCTGCTTCATGCGTTTCTTACCTTCTTTCTGCTTCTCGAGCAGTTTCTTCTTTCGCGTGATGTCGCCGCCGTAGCACTTCGCCAGCACGTTCTTGCGCAGCGCCTTGATGTTCTCGCGCGCGACGATGTGCGCGCCGATCGCGGCCTGGATCGCCACGTCGTACATCTGGCGCGGAATGATTTCGCGCATCTTCGCGGCCACTTCGCGGCCGCGGTACTGCGACTGCGAGCGGTGCACGATGATCGACAGCGCATCGACCTTGTCGCCGTTGATCAGCATGTCGACCTTCACGACGTCCGACGAACGGTATTCCTTGAACTCGTAGTCCATCGACGCATAGCCGCGCGACACCGACTTCAGGCGATCGAAGAAGTCGAGCACGATCTCGGCCATCGGAATTTCGTACGTGAGCTGCACCTGGCGGCCGTGATACTGCATGTTGATCTGCGAGCCGCGCTTCTGCTCGCACAGCGTGATCACCGAGCCGACGTAGTCCTGCGGCATGTACAGGTTCACGGTGACGATCGGCTCGCGAACCTCGGCGATGCGGCCGGGTTCCGGCATCTTCGCCGGGTTCTCGACCATGATCGTCGAGCCGTCGCTCTGCACCACTTCATAGACGACCGTCGGTGCGGTCGTGATGAGGTCCATGTCGAACTCGCGCTCGAGCCGCTCCTGCACGATTTCCATGTGCAGCAGCCCGAGGAAGCCGCAGCGGAAGCCGAAGCCGAGCGCCTGCGACACTTCCGGCTCGTACTGCAGCGACGCGTCGTTGAGCTTCAGCTTCTCGAGCGATTCGCGCAGCGCGTCGTACTGGTTCGCCTCGACCGGATAGAGGCCCGCGAACACCTGCGGCTTCACTTCCTTGAAGCCCGGCAGCGGCTCGGTGGCAGGCTTCGCCACGTGCGTGACGGTATCGCCGACCTTCGCGGCCGTCAGTTCCTTGATGCCGGCGATGATGAAGCCCACCTGCCCGGCCGACAGCGATTCGAGATTGCGCGACTTCGGCGTGAACACGCCGACGTGCTCGACCGGATACTGCGCGCCGGTCGCCATCATCTTGATCTTGTCCTTCGGACGCAGCGTGCCGTTGACGATGCGCACGAGCATCACGACGCCGACGTAGTTGTCGAACCACGAGTCGATGATCAGCGCCTGCAGCGGCGCGGCCGGATCGCCCTTGGGCGGCGGCACCTTCGCGATCAGCGCTTCGAGCACGTCCTCGACGCCGAGCCCCGTCTTCGCGCTGCAGCGCGTCGCGTCGGTGGCGTCGATGCCGATCACGTCCTCGATTTCCTCGATGGCGTTCTCGGGGTTCGCGGCCGGCAGGTCGATCTTGTTCAGCACCGGCACGACTTCGACGCCGAGCTCGATCGCCGTGTAGCAGTTCGCGACCGTCTGCGCCTCGACGCCCTGGCTCGCGTCGACCACGAGCAGCGCGCCCTCGCAGGCGGACAGCGAACGGCTGACTTCGTAGGAGAAATCGACGTGCCCCGGCGTATCGATCAGGTTCAGGTTGTAGACCTTGCCGTCGCGCGCGCGATAGGACAGCGCCGCAGTCTGCGCCTTGATGGTGATGCCGCGCTCGCGCTCGATGTCCATCGAGTCGAGCACCTGCGCTTCCATTTCGCGGGCGGCGAGGCCGCCGCATACCTGGATGATGCGATCCGCGAGCGTCGACTTGCCATGGTCGATGTGGGCGATGATCGAGAAATTGCGAATATGATCCATTCAGTGCCGATCAAGCGAAAAAGGCGCGCTCGACGACTGCGGAGCACGCCTTGTAAGTCGGTGAAAAAACGGCTTATTTTAGCCGAAAAGGCCTTTGCCGGGCGGTAATTTGGGGCGGCCGGCGAGCGCGTGCCCGACCGCGAGCGTCCGGAGCCGCCGGCCGCCTGCACGCGCCGGGGCCGGGTCAGCGCCGCGCCGCGAACGCGCCGCGCACCGCCGCCTCGTCGAACCGGTGGCGGCACACCTCCACGCCGTCGAGCAACAGCACCGGCACGTCTTCGTCATAGCGGGCGACGAGTGCCGGATCGGCGTCGATGTCGACGTAGTCGAGCGCGACGCCTAACTCGGCCGCCAGCGGCGCCAGCGCGTCGCGCATGTCATCGCACAGGTGACACCAGCCGCGGCCGTAAAGCGTGAACATCGGCGCGTGACTTACTTCTGGCTCGGGCGCGGACGCACCGGCACGAACTGCGTGTTGTCGCCGCGCCGCACGAGCACCGCGACCGCCTTCTGCGGATCGAGCTGCGCGGTCACGTCGGCGAACTGCTTCGCGCTCGTGATGTCGGTGTCGCCGACGCGCAGCACGATGTCGCCGCGCTGCAGCCCGGCGCGCGCGGCCGGGCCGTCGACGCCGTCGATCTGCACGCCGTTCTTCAGCTTCAGCGATTTCATCTGCTCGGCCGGAATGTCGCTGACCGTCAAGCCGAGCGAATTCGCCTGGCGCGGCTTCTGCGGCGCGCTCTTGCGCTGCTCGGCCTTCGCCGTCGTCTCCGCCGGCGTCTCGGCGATCGTGATCGGCAGCTCGCGCGCCTGGCCCTTGCGCCACACGGTGACGGTCGCCTTCGCGCCGGGCTTCGTGTCGCCGACCATGCGCGGCAGGTCCGACGCCGCGTCGACCGAACGGCCGTTGAACTTCAGGATGATGTCGCCCGGCTGGATGCCCGCCTTGTCGGCCGGGCCGCCCGGCTCGACGCTGCTCACCAGCGCGCCTTCCGCCTTCGGCAGCCCGATCGAATCGGCCACGTCCTTCGTGACCTCACCGATCGCCACCGCGATGCGGCCGCGCGTGACCTTGCCGGTCGCCTTCAGCTGATCGGCCACGCGCATCGCTTCGTCGATCGGAATCGCGAACGAGATGCCCATGAAGCCGCCGGTGCGGCTGTAGATCTGCGAGTTGATGCCGATCACCTCGCCCTGCATGTTGATCAGCGGGCCGCCCGAGTTGCCGGGGTTCACCGCGACGTCGGTCTGGATGAACGGCAGATAGTCGCCCGTGTTGCGGCTCTTCGAACTGACGATGCCGGCCGTCACGGTGTTGTCGAGGCCGAACGGCGAACCGATCGCGACCACCCACTCGCCGACGCGCACCTTGGTCGAATCGCCGATCGCGACGACCGGCAGGTTCGCTGCCTGGATCTTGACCACCGCGACGTCGGTCCGATCGTCGACGCCGATCAGCTTCGCCTTGAATTCACGCTTGTCGGTGAGCGTGACGTAGATGGTGTCCGCATCGTCGACGACGTGCGCGTTCGTCATCACGTAGCCGTCTGCCGACACGATGAAGCCCGAGCCGACCCCGCGATTCTGCTCGGTGTCCGGCGGATTGTCGGGCGTCGGCGCGCCCTTCGGGCTGCCGCCGCCGTTGCCGGGCGCCTGCGGCAACGGAATGCCGAAGAAGCGCCGGAAGAATTCCGACATGTCGCCGTTGTCGAAGCCCGGCGGCAGGCTGCCGCGCGGCCCTGGCACCGGCACGTTCGCGGTCGTCCGGATGTTCACGACGGCTGGCCCGACCTTTTCGACCAGATCGGCGAAGTCGGGCAGGCTGCCCGGGGGAGGCGTGACAGCGGACGCGGTTTGCGGGACGAACGGCAGGCAGGCACACAGCGCCGCCGCCGCGAGCACTTTGCGCAGCGTGATTTTCGTCATGTCGGGAGCCGTAGCGTTACTTGGAAGCCTTGTATTCTATGGCAGACGCGAACTGCTGCAACGTGGCCGGGGGCACTTCGCCGAGCACGGTGATCCAGTAGTCGCCGCGGCGCTTCACGAGCACGTGCGTCGCGCCGGTGCTGCCCGCGCCTTCCTTGCGCGTATTCTTTTCGGCCGGCTCGATGAAGACCGAGATCGTCGCCAGCCCGTCGGTGAAGACGGCCTGGTCGACCGGAATCGGCGGATCGCCTGCGTCGCGCGCGGCCATCGGCCGGCGCACCTCGCGAATCTTGCGGAAGCCGGCGATCGTCGGCGCGATCTGCCAGCCCTGCGCTTCCATGTCGACCGTCGCGACCGGCGGGCGGACCACCGTCCAGCCGCTCAGATTGCGCATGCCGGCCGCGATCGCGGACTTGTCGCCGGCGGCGCCGCCCGTCTGCAACTGCGAGAACGCGACCTGCTCGAGCACGTGATCGCTCGCGTCGAGCGTCTGCGAACGCAGCAGCAACCCGGTGCGCGCATCGGCCCACAGCTTGTACGTGAAGCGGTACGCATCCTTCGGCACGAGCTCGACGACCTGCGCATCGACGCCGGCGACGCGGTCGCGGCCGAGCAGCTTCGCGTCATAAACGGACATCACGTGCTCGCCCGGCGCACCGAGCAGCGCGGGGAACGAATCGCGCGTCTGGCGGCGCTCGACCACGCACAGCTTGCGCTCGGGGACGAACGTATACAACTCGTCGTTGTGCCGCAGCACCTTGCGCGGCTTGCCGTCGAGCGACTCGATGCGCTCGAATTCGCCGTCACGCGACGCGACGTGCGCAATGCGCGACGATTGCACGTAGCCGCCGCGCTGGTAGACGAACGTGCCTTCGTAGCTCTGCTGCTGCGCCGCCTGCTGGATGCGGTCGAGCCAGTCGGCCGCGCCCTTGCGGGTGGCGACGGGATCGTCCGGTTGCTGGGCGCTGGCGGGAAGGGATTGAACGGACAACAGGGCGGCTGCGCAAAGCAGGAGGGCCGGCAGCCGCTTCCATCCGGAGATGGCGTGATTCAACTGCAATGTCCGCATCGGGTTTATTGGCCTGGCGTGGTGGACACCGCGGCGCGGATCAGCGGCATCGAGCCCGTAACGACGGGCTGCTGCGCAAATTGCTGATGCGCTTCGAGGTATTGATCGAGACTGGCGTCGCGGATGATGTTGACGTCCTGCAGCGCCGGCTGCGTAGACGCCTGAGCGACCGTCACGCGCTGCAGGCCGCCGCTTTGCGGCGCGCCGACCGATGCGACCTGGACTGCGCCCGGCACGCCGGCCGTCTGCATCTGCGGCACGACGATCCACGTCAGCGTGGCGGCCGCGGCGGCCACCGCGAACGCCGGCACGACCCTGCGGCGCAGCGACAGCAGCTTGCGCGCAGCCGGCGCGGCGGCCGGCGCCAGCAGGTGCGGCTCGCTGTCGAGCGCAGCCGCCATGCGCGCGGTGAACGCGACGCTGCGAGCCGGCGACAGCGTGAGCTCGTCCGAGCGCAGCGCATCGCCGATCAGATGGTACTGGGCCCACGTCGCGCGATCCGCGCCGTTCAGCTCAGCCAGAAACTGCCCGTGATCCGGACCGTCGAACAGTTCCCCGTCGACCAGAGCGGAAAGGCGCTCGCCGCGCGAGCACGCTTGCGACTGCGTATTGACCGACCCCATGATGCTCCCCATCTTGCACACACCCCGTCGTGATTTCACGACCCTATCCGTAACTAGACCCCGACCCGCGTCGTTGCACCCATCGCGCTTACCAGCGCTTGCCTTCGGGCGTATCGAGCAGCGGACGCAATTTTGCAGCGATTGCCTCGCGAGCCCGGAAGATCCGCGACCGAACCGTCCCGATCGGGCAGTTCATCATTTCCGCGATTTCTTCGTAGCTCAGGCCCTCGATCTCGCGCAGCGTAATCGCCTGACGCAATTCTTCGGGCAGGACGGCCATTGCAGCGTTGACCGTCTCGGCAATCTGCTTGCTCATCAACATCGACTCTGGCGTGTTGATATCCCTTAGTTGGTCTGCGTCGGAGAAAGTTTCCGCCTCCTCGGCATCGGCCTCGGTGGAGGTCGGCGCCCGACGGCCTTGCGTCGCAAGGTAGTTCTTCGCCGTGTTGACGGCAATCCGGTACAACCACGTGTAGAACGCGGACTCACCGCGAAATTGCGGCAACGCACGATACGCCTTGATGAACGCGTCCTGGGCCACGTCCTCGACCTCGGCGGGATCCCGCACGAGGCGCGAGATCAGCCGAATGATCTTGCGGTGGTATTTGGAGACCAGGAGTTCGAACGCCGCCTTGTCGCCTTTCTGTACGCGCTCGACCAGAGCCTGATCGATTTCTTTTTCACTCACCTGACAAATCCGTTAACTAGGGATGCAACGCGGAGCGTTATTGTAGCGTTCCGCCGCCGGCCGCTGGTTACGGTACGTAACGAGCCGCGATCATGCCCGCCCCGTCGTGCGCGCGGTACGCGCGAGCACGGACAGCGCGCTGAACGACGCGGCGTCGAGCGCGTCGGCCGGGATCAGCAACGGCCGCGCGCGGCGGGCGCCTTGCCCGACCGACAGCACGAGCAGCAGGCTGCTCCAGTGTGCATGGCCGGTCACCCGGCCGCGGGCCAGCAAGCGCCCGCCGCGGCTGAACGCCGCGATCTCCCCGAATGCATCGATGCGCAGCTCCGCCGGCAGGCGGTGCGCAAAGGCCCGCACCGCGCACGACGTCAGCAGCGCTGCCGTCGCCGCGGCCATGCCCGCGCCGGCGGCAGCACCCGCGCGCGGGGCCCAGAACAGGTACACGGACGCGGCGCACGCCGCGACGAACGCTGCCAGCACGACATACGACACGGCCGAGGCCCGCAACGCAAAGCGCTGCGGACGCCCGGCCGGAGCATCGAATGGACTCGTCAAGCGATTCGACGTCAGACGCGCTTGAATACCAGCGTGCCGTTGGTGCCGCCGAAGCCGAAGTTGTTCTTCACGGCCACGTCGATCTTCAGGTCACGCGCGGTGTTCGCGCAGTAATCGAGATCGCACTCCGGGTCCTGGTTGAAGATGTTGATGGTCGGCGGCGACACGTTGTTGTGCAACGCCAGCACCGTGAACACCGACTCGAGGCCGCCCGCGCCACCGAGCAGGTGACCCGTCATCGACTTCGTCGAGTTCACGGCGAGCTTGTACGCGTGCTCGCCGAACGCCGCCTTCACCGCGTCCGACTCGTTCTTGTCGCCCAGCTGCGTCGACGTGCCGTGCGCGTTCAGGTACTGCACCTCGTCCGGATTCACGCCGGCATCGCGCAGCGCCGCGACCATGCAGCGGCGCGGACCGTCCATGTTCGGCGCGGTCATGTGGTACGCATCGCCGGTCATGCCGAAGCCGGAGACTTCCGCATAGATCTTCGCGCCGCGCGCCTTCGCCGCCTCGTACTCTTCCAGCACCATCACGCCCGAACCCTCGCCCAGCACGAAGCCGTCGCGGTCCTTGTCCCACGGGCGCGACGCGGTTGCCGGGTCGTCGTTGCGGGTCGACAGCGCGCGCGCGGCCGCGAAACCGCCGATGCCGAGCGGCGACACCGTCGATTCGGCGCCACCCGCGACCATCACGTCGGCGTCGCCGGCCTGGATCAGGCGCGCCGCGAGGCCGATGCTGTGCAGACCGGTCGTGCAGGCCGTGACGGCCGCGAGGTTCGGGCCCTTCAGGCCGAACATGATGCTCAGGTGGCCCGAGATCATGTTGATGATCGAACCCGGCACGAAGAACGGCGAAATCCGGCGCGGGCCGCGATCGACGTAGGTCTGATGCGTGTCTTCGATCATCGGCAGGCCGCCAATGCCGGAGCCGACCAGCACGCCGATGCGCTCCGCATTGGCTTCGTTCACTTCGAGGCCGCTGTCCCGGATAGCCTGGACACCGGCTGCGATGCCGTAATGGATGAACGTATCCATACCGCGGGCTTCCTTCGCCGGGATGTACTCCTCGACGTTGAAACCCTTCACTTCGCCCGCGAAATGGCAGGCGAGGTTCGACGCATCGAACTTCGTGACGGTGGCGATACCGGACTTGCCGGCGACGAGATTGGCCCAGCCGTCGGCAACATTATTGCCAACAGGCGAAATCAGCCCCAGGCCTGTAACAACAACACGACGGCGGCTCACGGTAACCTCTTTTCCATTATTGGATGACAAAAACAAAAGCCACAGTGGCCACAGGAACCAGCCCTGCGAGCCCTGTGGCTGTTAGTCCGTCCGGCGCGAAGCCGGCAGGATGGCGCGTCAATCGCGAAGATCGCGGCGACGTGGCGGACGAGCGCGAAAGGCGCTTACGCCTTGACGTTTGCGCGAGCGTAGTCGATCGCTTGCTGAACCGTCGTGATCTTCTCTGCTTCTTCGTCCGGGATTTCCATGCCGAACTCGTCTTCCAGAGCCATCACCAGTTCGACCGTGTCGAGCGAGTCTGCACCCAGATCGTTCACGAACGATGCTTCGTTCTTGATCTCGGCTTCCGCGACGCCCAGTTGCTCAGCGACGATCTTCTTGACACGTTGTTCGATGTTATCCATTACCCCTCCGAGGGAAAGTTCAGATTTACAAGTGCGCGCATTTTATCAGGTTTGCTGACGCCAAAACGCGCGTTGGCTTGATGGTCGATCAAGCGCCGATCCGCCTGAAAAACGGGATACGGCGCGGATGGTAAACGAAAACCGTTACGACATGTACATGCCGCCGTTCACGTGCAGCGTCGTGCCGGTGATGTAACCGGCCTGCGGCGACGCGAGAAACGCGACGGCATGGGCGATGTCCTCCGGGCTGCCGAGGCGGCCGAGCGGAATCTGGGTCTTGAGCGCGGCCTGCTGTTCTTCCGGCAGCGTCTTGGTCATGTCGGTGTCGATGAAGCCCGGCGCCACGCAGTTGACCGTGATGCCGCGGCTGCCGATTTCGCGAGCCAGCGCGCGCGTCATGCCCGCCACGCCGGCCTTCGCGGCCGCGTAGTTGGCCTGCCCCGGATTGCCGGCCGAGCCGACCACCGACGTGATGTTGATGATGCGCCCGCCGCGGGCCTTCATCATCGGGCGCAGCACCGCGCGCGACAGCCGGAACACCGACTTCAGGTTGGTGTCGATCACCGCGTCCCAGTCCTCGTCCTTCATCCGCATCGCGAGCTGGTCCTGCGTAATCCCGGCGTTGTTGACGAGCACGTTCAGCGCGCCGAATTCCTTCACGGTCGCGTCGATCAACGCTTCGGCCGCAGCCGCGTCGTTGACGTTCAGCACCGCGCCGCGACCCGTCACGCCCGCTTCCGCGAACCCGGCGCTAATCGCGGCCGCGCCCGATTCGCTCGTCGCCGTGCCGATCACCGTCGCGCCCAGGCGCGCGAGTTCGAGCGCGATCGCACGGCCGATGCCGCGCGATGCGCCGGTCACGATCGCGACCTGTTTGTCGAGAGTCTTTTCCATGAATCGAATATCCGTCTCTTGAGGAAAGGCGCCGCGTCAGGCGGTCGCCAGCTTCAGCGCTTCGTCGAGCGACGCCGGATCGAACACCGACGCGCCGACCAGGTTGCCGTCGATGCGCTTCGTCAGCCCCGCCAGCACCTTGCCCGGCCCGCACTCGATCACGTGCGTGACGCCCGTTGCGGCGATGTGCTGCACGCATTCGACCCAGCGCACCGGGCCGGCGGCCTGGCGCACCAGCGCATCCTTGATCGCGGCCGGATCGCTGACCACCGCGACGTCGATGTTGTTGACCACCGGAATCTGCGGCGCCTTCACGTCGATGTTCGCCAGATAGTCGCGCAGCTGGTCCGACGCCGGCTTGAGCAGCGACGAATGGAACGGCGCCGACACCGGCAGCGGCAGCGCGCGCTTCGCACCCTTCGCCTTCGCGATCTCGCACGCCTTTTCGACGGCCGCCTTCGCGCCCGCGATCACGACCTGCGCCGGCGCGTTGAAGTTCACGGCTTCGACGACGCCCGCTTGCGCCGCTTCCGCGCACACCGCGCGCACCGTGTCGTCGTCGAGGCCGAGGATCGCGGCCATGCCGCCCTGGCCGACCGGCACCGCGGTCTGCATCGCCTGCGCACGGAAGCGCACGAGCGGCACCGCGTCCTTGAACGCGAGCGCGCCTGCGGCGACGAGCGCCGTGTATTCGCCGAGGCTGTGGCCCGCGACGATCGACGGCGCCGGGCCGCCGGCCTGCTGCCATGCGCGATAGCACGCGTATGCGGCCGTCAGCATCACCGGCTGCGTGTTGGTCGTGAGATTCAGTTCTTCAGCCGGGCCTTCGGCGATCAGCTTGCCGAGATCCTGGCCGAGTGCATCGGATGCTTCCGCGAGCGTCTCGCGCACGACGGCCAGATCGGCGAATGCGTTCAGCATGCCGACCGACTGCGAGCCCTGCCCCGGAAAAACGAATGCAAATTTCATATCGTCCCCAATTGAATCGATTCGGACGGCGCGCGCGAACGGCGCGCCGGTTCGGGATCCGCGCGCAGCAGTCGCGCGCTGCGGATCAGAAGCGGAAGACCGACGCGCCCCAGGTGAAGCCGCCGCCGACGCCTTCGATCAGCACGTGCTGACCGCGCTGGATGCGGCCGTCGCGGACCGCGACGTCGAGCGCCATCGGGATCGACGCAGCCGACGTGTTGCCGTGCTGGTCGACCGTCACGACCATGCGCTCCTGCGGCAAGCCGAGCTTGCGGCAGGTGCTGGTCATGATGCGGATGTTGGCCTGGTGCGGAATCAGCCAGTCGATCTGCTCGGGCGCGAGATTCGCCTTCGCGAGCGCTTCGACCGCGACCTTCTCCAGCACGTTGACCGCGAGCTTGAACACCGCCTGCCCGTCCATGTGCAGGAACGCGCTGCCTTCGATCACGCCGCGATTGACGTTGCCCGGCGTGCACAGGATGTTCGAATAGCTGCCGTCCGCGTGCAGCGCGCTGCCAAGCACGCCCGGCTCTTCCGATGCGGACAGGATCACCGCGCCCGCGCCGTCGCCGAACAGCACGCAGGTCGTGCGGTCCTTGAAATCGAGAATCCGCGAGAACGTCTCCGCGCCGACGACGAGCGCCGTGCGGTGCTGGCCGCCGCGGATGAAGCTGTCGGCCATCGCCATCGCGTACGCGAAGCCGGAACACACGGCCTGCACGTCGAATGCCGCGCCGCCGCTCTTGATGCCGAGCTTGTTCTGCAGCAGGCAGGCCGTACTCGGGAACACGAAATCGGGAGTCGACGTCGCGACGATGATCAGGTCGATCGATTGCGGGTCGATGTCGGCCGCCTCGATCGCACGGCGCGCGGCTTGGTACGCGAGATCGCTGGTCGTGACGTCGGGTGCGGCGAAATGGCGCGCGTGGATGCCCGTGCGCGCCACGATCCATTCATCGCTCGTCTCGATGCCTTCCTTCGCGAGACGATCGGCAAGCTGCTGGTTCGTGACGCGGTCGGGCGGCAAATAGCTGCCCGTGCCGAGCACGCGGGAATAGAGAGTCGATTGGGCCATTTATGCTTTAGAGGATTGCGCAGCGGGAGGTTCGGCGTGTTGGCCTGCGGCCGGGCCCGTGTGGCCTGCGCCGCCTGCGTCGTGTTCGCCGTCGCCGAGCGACACCGAATTATCCGCCATCGCGCGCGTAAGGCGCTCCAGCACGCCGTTTTTGACGGCATCATACCCGCGTTTGATCGCCCACTCAAACGCGTAGGCATCGGCCGAACCGTGGCTTTTGATCACGAGACTCTTCAGCCCCAGCAACGCCGCGCCGTTGTATTGGCGATGGTCGACGCGCTTCTTGAAACGCATCAGCACGGGCAGCGCGAGCAGCGCCATCAGCTTCGACATCAGCGAACGGCCGAACTCCTCGCGGATGATGTCGGACAGCATCTGCGCGAGCCCTTCGGACGTCTTCAGCGCGACGTTGCCGACGAAGCCGTCGCAGACGATCACGTCGACCGTGCCCTTGTAGATGTCGTTGCCTTCGACGTTGCCGCGGAAATTGAGCGTGCTGGCGCGCAGCAGTTCGCCGGCGCGCTTGATCGTCTCGTTGCCCTTGATGACTTCTTCGCCGATGTTCAACAGGCCGATCGTCGGGCGCTCCTTGCCTTCGAGCGCCGCGACGAGCGCATGGCCCATCTCCGCGAACTGCAGCAGGTGCTGCGGCTCGCAGTCGACGTTCGCGCCGAGGTCGAGCATCATCGTGTAGCCGGTCGGGTTCGGCAGCGCGAACGCGATCGCGGGCCGCTCGATGCCGGGCAGCGTCTTCAGCACGTAACGGGAAACGGCCATCAGCGCGCCGGTGTTGCCGGCGGAAATACAGGCCTGGGCCGCGCCTTCCTTCACGTGATTCAGCGCGACGCGCATCGAAGAATCTTTCTTCTTGCGCAGCGCGACTTCGACAGGATCGTCCATCGCCACGACTTCGGTGGCAGGCACGATGGTCAGCGCGGGATCGTCGAGGGCTTTCAGCTTTTTCAGCTGCGCGCGAATCGCGCTTTCGATGCCGACGAGCATCAGGTGCGCATCGGGATGCGCGCGGACGAACTTGACTGCGGCGGGAACGGTCACGGACGGGCCGTGGTCGCCTCCCATGCAATCGATTGTGAGCTTTACGGTCATGGAATGCGACGAATTTCAGGCACAAAAAAGCGGCAGTTGAATGCCGCCTTTTTGTTGAGCCAGGAAAGTGTCAAGCGAACCAGTTGTCACGCGAACGGCGAACGTAGCGCGCAACGCGTGACTTGACGCTTAGTCGTTCTTCGTCTTGACGACTTTCTTGCCGCGATAGTAGCCGTTCGGGCTGACGTGGTGACGCAGATGCACTTCACCCGTGCTCGGCTCGACTGCCAGCGGCGCTGCCGTCAGGAAATCGTGCGAACGATGCATGCCGCGCTTCGACGGCGACTTCTTGTTTTGCTGGACTGCCATGACTAACTCCTAATTGATTTTCCGGATTCTAACACAGCCCGATCCGGCGCTTAACTACCCTGGCCCAAAGCCCTTACGCCTTCCCGCGCCACAACTGCTTAGTGTTTGTTGCCGCCGTCCCCGTCCTTCTTCAGCGCTTGCAGCGCTGCGAACGGATTCGGCCGTTTGCCTTCGTCCTCGTCTTCCGCGGACGCTTCATCCGCATCTTCCGAAGGACCGCTCACACCCGACACGAGGCTTTCGTGAACTGCCGGGCAAACCTCGTGCTTGGGCACGAGCGGCAGCGAAAGCAGCAACTCCTCTTCGATCAAGTCGACGAGATCGAACTGGCGCGAGCCCACGATCACATCGGCTTCATCGTCGTCGAGCGGAAATTCTTCAGCTTCTTCTTCGGTCGCCACGACGCGGTACGTCATGTCGACGTCGAACGTCTGGTCGTACGGCGCCATGCAGCGCTGGCACGTGAGCCACGCATGGCCGTGCACCGCGAGACGCAGGTACGGCTGCTGGCCGTCGCTGCCGTCGTCCTGCAGCTCCTTCTGGGTGAACCCTTCGGCCTGCCACGTGAACACCGTGTCGCGATCGGACGCGTCCGCCGGCACTTCGTTCAGCATGCGCGCCAGCTGGGACAGCCGCGTCGCACCTGCCGCCTGCCGCCCGCTGCGGGCGAATTCGAACAGGTCGACTGCGTGCGGATCCAGCGCTGCCGC
Organism: Burkholderia sp. B10; assembly: GCF_004368385.1. NCBI lineage: Bacteria > Pseudomonadati > Pseudomonadota > Betaproteobacteria > Burkholderiales > Burkholderiaceae > Burkholderia > Burkholderia sp. B10. The sequence goes on from NZ_PQMX01000013.1 coordinate 63,043, forward strand.
CGGCTTGCCAGAAGAAGTGTTCATGTTGCGCTCCTGTCCACGGGCTGACTTGCGGGATCCGGCTCGGCCGACGTCACACGTTGGGCGCCGCTCTCTTTCATGCGCGACACGAGCCGCACACGGTTGACGTACTGTATTCCGAAGACCCGACAGGCGCCACCACAGCGCAAGCCTGTCGACGAAAAGCGGGAAAGCATACCTGTTTTACCTTTTGCGGTCAATCACTTATGCTTGCGTCCGCGCAACGCCGCATCACACCTGACGATTCACCGACCCAACCGACCATGCCGGATACCGTTTGCCGCCCGCCGCGGCTGATTCTCGCCTCCAGTTCCCGCTATCGCCGCGCGCTCCTCGAGCGCCTCGGCATACCGTTCGACACCGTGTCGCCCGACCTCGACGAAACCCCGCTCGCGGGCGAAACGCCGGCCGCGACGGCGCTGCGGCTCGCCGCCGCGAAGGCGCGCGCGGTCGCCGCGACGATCGACGCGCCCGACGGCGTGCTCGTGATCGGCTCCGATCAGGTCGCGACGTTCGACGGCCTCCAGATCGGCAAGCCGGGCACGCACGAGCGCGCGCTCGCGCAGCTTCTGTCGATGCAGGGCCGCGACGTCGAATTCCACAGCGCGCTGAGCCTGTACGACAGCCGTACCGGCAACACGCAGAGCGAGGACGTGGTGACGCGCGTGCGCTTCCGCTCGCTGCCCGAAGCCGAGCTCGACGCATATCTGCGCGCCGAGACGCCGTATGACGTGGCCGGCAGCGCGAAATCCGAAGGGCTCGGCATCGCGCTGCTCGATGCAATCGATTCCGACGACCCGACCGCGCTCGTCGGCCTGCCGCTGATCGCGCTCACGCGGATGCTGCGCGTCGCCGGCTACCCGCTGTTCGCCCACCACGGAGACCGCGCATGACGGCCGGCACGCTCTATCTCGTCCCCAACACGCTCGGCGAAGGCGACGCCGCGATGCTCGCCGCGGTGCTGCCGGCTGCCGTGCAGGCGCGCGCCGGCACGCTCGGCTATTACATCGGCGAGAACGCGAAAACGACGCGCGCGTTCCTGAAGAAGATCGGCACGACGCGGCCGATCCAGGAGATCGTCATTCAGGAACTGAACGTCAATACGCCGGCCGGCGCAATCGACCGGCTGCTCGCGCCGGTGCTGGCGGGCGCCGATGCCGGGCTCGTGTCCGAGGCCGGCTGCCCCGCGGTGGCCGACCCCGGCGCGCTGCTGGTGCGCCGCGCGCACGAGCGCGGCGTGAAGGTCGTGCCGCTGGTCGGGCCGAGCTCGATCCTGCTCGCGCTGATGGCATCGGGCCTGAACGGCCAAAGCTTCGCGTTCAACGGCTATCTGCCGGTCGACGCGGCCACGCGCGCGAAGCGCCTGCGCGAGCTCGAGCAACTGTCGCGCAAGGCCCGGCAGACGCAGATCTTCATCGAGACGCCCTACCGCAACCAGGCGATGCTCGACACACTCGTGGCGACCTGTGCGCCGTCGACCCAGATCTGCGTCGCGGCCGATCTGACGCTCGAAACCGAGACGATCGCGAGCCGCACCGCGGCGGACTGGAAAAAGGCGGCCGCGCCGAATCTGCACAAGCGCCCGGCGATCTTCCTGCTGCTCGCGAACTGACGGCGCACGTGGCGCGCGCCGCCGCTCGGCGGGCGGCGCGGGCGGCTCGGGCGCCGGGCCGCGCTTGCAGCGCGCCGCGTACCGCCGTTCAGCGCAGGCTGAACGACGTGCCGGCCGCGCCGAGCGCCTTCATCGCCGCCCCGCCGGCCGCCGCGCCGAACTTGCGGGCGACGCGGTTCGTGATGCTTTCCTTCACCGTGTAGTCGACCAGATCCGGCGCCTTCAGCACGTCGCGCGCGACCGTGTCGGTCGTGCCGTAGCCGTCGGCGAGGCCGAGTTCGACGCTCTTCTCGCCGGTCCAGAACAGGCCCGAGAACATGTCGGGCGTCTCGTGCAGCCGCTTGCCGCGGCCGTCCTTCACGGCCTTGATGAACTGCGCATGGACCTGATCGAGCAGCGCCTGCGCATGGGCGTCCATCTTCGGCGTCTCGGGCGAGAACGGATCGTAGAAGCCCTTGTTTTCGCCCGACGTATGCAGGCGGCGCTCGACGCCGAGCTTGCTCATCAGCCCGGTGAAGCCGAAACCGTCCATCAGCACGCCGATCGAGCCGACGATGCTCGCCTTGTCGACGAAGATCTTGTCGGCGGCGGACGCAATGTAATAGCCGCCCGATGCGCAGATGTCGGTCACGACCACGTACAGCGGCTTGTCCGGATACGTCTTGCGCAGCCGGCGGATCTCGTCGTAAACCATCCCGGCCTGCACCGGGCTGCCGCCCGGGCTGTTGATCCGCAGCACGACGCCGGCCGTGCCGTCGTCGTCGAACGCGGCATCCAGCGCGGTGTTGATGTCTTCGGCGTTCGCATTGGTGCCGGCCGCGATTTCACCGTCGATCGTCACCAGCGCCGTGTGGCGCCCGCTGGAGAACTTCGAGTCGCCCGAGAAATCGATCAGCGCGAACGCGAGCAGCGCGAACACGCCGAGGAACGCGAACCGGAAGAAGATCTTCCAGCGCCGCGCCGCGCGCTGTTCCTTGACGGCCGCCAGCGCGATCCGCTCGAGCGCCGCGCGCTCCCAGTTGGGCTCGCGGGGGTCGGGACGGGACGAGGAATCGGGAGTAGTCGGTTGGTCGGCCATGAAGTGGTGTCTGAAGTGGTGTCGTCAGTCGGTCGTGGCGGAAGGCGGCGCAGCGGGCACCAGGTCGGCATCCGGCACCCAGAAAACCGCGCGCCCGTCGGGCGTGTCGCGCTCGTCGACCTCGACCGGCCGCAGCCGAGCGCCGCGGCACGGGCCGCCCACGCACTTTCCCGTATCGGGCGCATAAATGGCGCCGTGCGTCGCGCACATCAGATAGAGCCCGGACGATTCGAAGAACTGCCCTTCGGCCCAGTCGAGCTCCATCGGCACGTGCGCGCAGCGGTTCAGGTAACCGTAGGCACGGCCCTCGTAGCGGACGAAGAACACGACCGCCTGCTCGCCGCGCAGCGTCGCGTCGACGCGCACGCCGGTGCCGCCGTCGGCGAGCGCGTCCGATGCGCAGACGCGCACGGCGGCCGGCGCCGCACTCATGCGTGCTCCCGCAGCCACGCCGCGAGCGCGACGACGTCCGGCGCGACGAAGCGCGGCGCCAGCGCGGCCAGCGCGTCGGCCGTATGCGCACCGTACGACACGCCAACGCCGGCCGCCCCGGCACTTGCCGCCATCTGCAGGTCGTGCGTCGTGTCGCCGATCATCACGGTGCGCGCCAGATCCTGCCCCAGTTCGCGGGACAGTTCGTGCAGCATCGCCGGGTGCGGCTTCGAGAACGTTTCGTCCGCGCAGCGGGTCGCGTCGAACAGGCTCGTCAGCTTCGACTGGTCGAGCACGCGGTTCAGGCCCACGCGCCCCTTGCCGGTCGCGACCGCGAGCAGGTAGCCCACGTCGCGCAATTCCGCGAGCAGTTCGCGCACGCCGGCAAACAGCTCGATGCGCTGGTCGTCCAGCAGGTAGTGGTAGCGGTAGCGCTCGGCGAGCCGCGGATAGTCGGACGGATCGAGGCTCGGCGCGGCGATCTGCAGCGCATCGCGCAGGCCGAGGCCGATCACGTAGCGGGACGCCTCGTCGGACGGCGCGGGCAGGCCGAGATCGCGGCACGCGGCCTGGATGCTGTACGCGATGTGCGCAGTCGAATCCATCAGCGTGCCGTCCCAGTCGAAGACGATCAGATCAAATTGCTGTCGGGCCATGCGAGTCACGCGGTATCGCGCAGAGCGCTGAGTTGATCGAGAAAGCGCCGGCATTCGTCCGGCAGCGGCGCATCGAACTGCAGCGGCTCGCCGCTCAGCGGATGCGCGAGCTTCAGACGGTACGCGTGCAGGAACATCCGTTTGAGCGACGGCTGCGCGTTCGCGCGCGCCAGCGCCTTGTTCAGGGCGAAATCGCCATACTTGGCGTCGCCCGCGATGGGCAAGCCGAGATGCGCGAGATGCACACGGATCTGATGGGTCCGACCCGTTTTGAGTTCCGCTTCGACGAGCGCGTAGTCGGGCCAGCGCTCGATCAGGTTGAACACCGTGTGCGACGGCAGGCCGTCGTCCTGCACGCGCACGCGCCGCTCGCCTTCCGCGGTCGAATACTTGAAGAGCGGCGCCTTCACCACCCGGCGACGCCCCCAATCGGGCTGCCACTGGCCGTGTCCGCAGGCGAAATAGCGCTTGTCCATCCGGTTTTCACGGATCTGCTCGTGCAGCCCCACCAGCGCCGTGCGCTTCTTCGCGAGCATCAGGATCCCGGACGTCTCGCGATCGAGCCGGTGCACCAGTTCGAGGAACTTCGCGCGCGGGCGCGCCTGCCGCATCTGTTCGATCACGCCGAACGCGACGCCGCTGCCGCCATGCACGGCGACGCCGGCCGGCTTGTTGATGACAAGCATCGCGTCGTCCTCGTACAGCACGTCGAACTGCGCGGGCGGGACGATCGGAGTTTCGGCGCGGGCCAGATCGGCCGCCGCCACCCGCACGGGCGGCACGCGCACGAGGTCGCCGAGCGCGAGACGGTACTGGGCGTCGACCCGGCCCTTGTTCACGCGCACTTCGCCGCTGCGCAGGATCCGGTAGATATGGCTCTTGGGCACGCCCTTACAGACGCGCAACAGGAAGTTGTCGATCCGCTGACCGGCCGAGTTTTCGTCGATCTCGATCATCGATACCTGACCGCTTGCGACCGAATTCTGGGATATTTTGCCTAACTCATTCATACTGAATATAATTTTGCCCAGCCTGACGTTGAGGGTGGCCTGACAGGCCGGCCCCGGCTGAATCGGGCAAGGCGCAAGCGCAAACCGCTATTTTACTTGCGCCGGGGGTCTGCTGCTCGCCCTTAACCAAAGAGATGCAGCAAGTTGCACGCACGGCGCCGCTCGTCGGCAAGGATCGCGCCCACAGGCGAATTCGGTCGGCAAGGCGCCGCGGTAACGGAAAGTTGGTTGAAAAGAATTTGATCGGCAGCCCGACGGCGCGAAGTGCGTCCGCAGGCTGCCGGTTGCGAAAATTACGGCGTTGCGCCCGATTTGGCCCCGCGAAGCGTGCGGGGCTTGGCGACGTCAAACCAGGGAAGTACACCCCAGGCGGGAAAGTCGGGCTGGATTCGATACTCCCCGCTGCGGCCCAAGCCGCAGCATCTGCCGCCCGTCGGCGCGCGCGACGCATTGCGCGCGCCCCGTGGCAGTGCCCCGGCCTCAGGCTTAGCGCGCTTGTGCAGCGTGCGGTGTGTGGACGCCTGCTTTGAAGCCGTGTTCGCAGGTGCCCTATGGCCGCCGGCCCCATGTTTCGGGCCCAAGCGCCTCTTCAGGCAATTCTCCCCGCCATCCTTCCCGCTCCAGCGTGCTCGTGACAACACAACAAGGTGCGGCCTGCCGTCGTCCCCGCTCTCGCGACTGACAAAACCGCGAGGCGCCGGCAGTAGAGCCGCCTGGAGTCGTTCATGAAACGCATGCTGTTCAATGCGACGCAGCAGGAGGAGCTGCGCGTCGCCATCGTCGATGGGCAAAAGCTCATCGACATCGACATCGAGACAGCCGGGCGCGAACAGCGCAAAGGCAATATCTACAAAGGTGTCGTGACCCGCATCGAGCCGTCGCTCGAAGCGTGCTTCGTCAACTACGGCGAAGACCGCCACGGCTTCCTGCCGTTCAAGGAAGTCGCCCGCCAGTACTTCAAGGAAGGCATCGACATGCGCTCCGCGCGCATCCAGGATGCGCTGCGCGAGGGCCAGGAGCTGATCGTCCAGGTCGAGAAGGAGGAGCGCGGCAACAAGGGCGCGGCGCTCACGACCTTCATCTCGCTCGCCGGCCGCTACCTGGTGCTGATGCCGAACAACCCGCGCGGCGGCGGCGTGTCGCGCCGGATCGAAGGCGACGAGCGTCAGGAATTGCGCGAAACCATGGCGCAGCTGCAGATTCCGGACGGCATGAGCATGATCGCCCGTACCGCGGGCATCGGCCGCAGCGCCGAGGAACTGCAATGGGACCTGAACTACCTGCTGCAGCTGTGGCGCGCGATCGAAGCGGCGTCGCAAAGCGGTAACTCGGGTCAGCCGATGTTGATCTATCTGGAATCGAGCCTCGTGATCCGCGCGATCCGCGACTATTTCCAGCCCGATATCGGCGAAATCCTGATCGACACGACCGAGATCTACGATCAGGCCCGTGCGTTCATGGACATCGTGATGCCGGACAACGTGTCGAAGGTGAAGCGCTACCACGACGACGTGCCGCTGTTCTCGCGCTTCCAGATCGAGCACCAGATCGAAACGGCCTACTCGCGCACGGTGCCGCTGCCGTCGGGCGGCGCGATCGTGATCGACCACACCGAGGCGCTCGTCGCGATCGACGTGAACTCGGCGCGCGCGACCAAGGGCGCCGACATCGAGGAAACGGCGACGCGCACGAACCTGGAAGCCGCCGACGAAGTGGCCCGCCAGCTGCGCCTGCGCGACCTCGGCGGCCTGATCGTGATCGACTTCATCGACATGGAGTCGGCCAAGAGCCAGCGCGAAGTCGAGCAGCGCCTGAAAGACGCGCTCAAGCACGACCGTGCACGCGTGCAGATGGGCAAGATCTCCCGCTTCGGCCTGATGGAGCTGTCGCGCCAGCGCCTGCGTCCGGCGCTGTCGGAAGGCAGCCACGTGACGTGCCCGCGCTGCAACGGCACGGGCCACATCCGCGACACCGAATCGTCCGCGCTGCAGGTGCTGCGGATCATTCAGGAAGAAGCGATGAAGGAAAACACCGCGGCGATCCATTGCCAGGTGCCGGTCGAAGTGACCGCCTTCCTGCTCAACGAAAAGCGTCAGGAAATCAACAAGATCGAGTCGCGCTTCAAGGTCGGCATCGTGCTGATCCCGAACAAGCACCTCGATACGCCGCACTACAAGCTCGAACGCCTGCGTCACGACGACGCGCGCCTCGACGACCCGCGTGCGTCGTGGAAGATGGCCGAGGAAGCGGCGCGCGAGCTGGAGTCGGAAACCGGCTACAGCAAGCGCACGGCCGACGTGAAGCCGAAGCAGGAAGCGGCGGTCAAGGGCATCACGCCCGAACGTCCGGCGCCGAGCCCGGCAGCGCCGCGCCCGGCCGAGCCGGTCGCGGCCGCACCGGCGCCCGCTCCGGCTCCGGTCGCGCCGGCGAGCGGCGGCTTCATCGGCTGGCTGAAGGGCCTGTTCGGCATGGCGCCGGCGGCGGCACCGGCGCCCGCGCCGGTCGCACCGGCCCCGGTCAGCGAACCGGCTGCCCGTCCGGCCCGCGAGCGCACCGAGAAGTCGGAGCAGCGCGGCGGCGATCGCAACCGTAACCGTCGTGGCGGCCCGCAGGCTCAGGGCGGACGCGACCAGGCACCGGCAGGCCGCGGCCAATCGCCGCGCCTCGAGCGCGAAGGCAAGGAAGCGCGCGAGCCGCGTGAACCGCGCGAAGGTCGTGAACCGCGCGAGGCTCGCGAGCCGCGTGAAGGCCGCGAACCGCGCGAGAACCGCGAAGGTCGTGAGGGCCGCGAAGGTCGCGAAGGCCGAGGCCCGCGCGAAGGCCGCGAGCCGCGTGAACCGCGTGAAATCCGCGAGCCGCGCGAGGCCCGCGAACCCCGTGAACCGCGCGAGCGCGCCGAGCAGTTGGAAGCCGGCGACGCAGCCGGGCGCGGCGAGCGCCAGGAACGCGGCGAACGTCGCGAGCGTGGTGAACGCGGCGAGCGCGGTGAGCGCCGTAAGCCGACCCAACACGCGGCGACGCTCGAGACGGTCAACCGTGGCGAAAACCATCCGGACGAGGAAGCCGACCAGGCCGCCGCAGTTGCGCTGCCCGGCGCAGATGCGGCAGCCGACGCGGAAGCCAGTGGCGAGGAACGTCGCCGTCGCCGCCGCGGCCGCCGTGGCGGTCGTCGCGAACGCGAGGAAGAAGGCGCAGTCGCCGAGCAAGGCGTCGGCGATGAAGCCGCCGTGCAGGAAGTAGCGACCGAGTCGAGCGCAGCAGCACCGGCTCATACGGCCGCAGCGGCTGCACCGGTCGCCGTGGCTGCCGTCGCGGCAGCAGGCGCCGTCGTGGCCGAAACCGCGGTCGAGCAGCACGCCGAAGCCGCCGCACCGGCCGCAGTCGAGCCGCAACCGGCACCGGTACGCGTCGAAGCGACGCCGGTCGCGCCGCTGGAGCCGGCCATCGCCGCTCCGGCAGCCGCAACGGCATCGGTCGCCCCGGCCGCCGCTGTGGAAGCAGGCCCGGCGCCGGTCGCGGTTTCGCCGACCGACGCATTCGAAGTGCCGGCCGAGCCGGCTGCCGTCGAAGCGCCGCAGTCCGCGCCCGTCGAGCACGCCGCGCCGGCACCGGTCGTCGCAGTCGAAGCCGCACCGGCCCCGGCCGAACCGGCTCGCGTCGAAGCGGCACCGGTCGAAGCTGCTCGCGTCGAAGCTGCCCCGGTCGAAACCGTTGCAGCGCCGGCACCCGCGACGCCGGCTCCTGCGGCTGCTGCGCCCGTTTCGGCCGGCCTCGAGGTCGTACTGGAACAGGCCGGTCTGGTGTGGGTGAACACCGACGCCGACAAGTTCCGCGCCGCCCAGGAAGCCGCATCGCGCCTGCCGCGCGCGGCCCGCGTGCCGCGCGAACGCAAGCCGCTGCCGCCGGCCGATTCGACCCCGATGCAGCAGGTCGAGACGTCGCAGCGTTAAGCGCGTCGCAGCCCGAGAAAGCCCGCTTCGGCGGGCTTTTTCTTTTTCGTACCGCGGGTTTGCGCTCACCAGCCCGAAACACCGCTTGCGGCTAGAATACAAGCCCGGCTCGCACTTCTTTAGATATGTCCCGACGCATCATTCCCCTCGCCGACGTCAGCGCGATGCCCGATATCTCCGGCGTCGCGCACACGCCCGACGGCGCGCTGACCGACAGGTTCGCCAGGCCGCTGCGCGACCTGCGCATCTCGGTGACGGACCGCTGCAACTTCCGGTGCGTCTACTGCATGCCGCGCGACGTGTTCGACAAGGACTACCCGTTCCTGCCGCACAGCGCGCTGCTCACGCACGAAGAGATCGAGCGCGTGGCGCGGCTGTTCGTCGCACACGGCGTCGAGAAGATCCGGATCACCGGCGGCGAGCCGCTGCTGCGCAAGAACCTCGAATTCCTGATCGAGCGCCTCGCGCGCCTCACCACCCACGACGGCCGCCCGCTCGACGTCACGCTGACCACCAACGGCTCGCTGCTCGCGCGCAAGGCGCGCGCGCTGAAGGAGGCCGGCCTCACGCGCGTGACGGTCAGCCTCGACGCGCTCGACGACGCGCTGTTCAAGCGCATGAACGACGCCGACTTCGCCAGCGCCGACGTGCTCGACGGCATCTTCGCCGCCCAGGCCGTGGACCTCGCGCCGGTCAAGGTCAACATGGTCGTGAAGCGCGGCACCAACGACACGGAGATCGTGCCGATGGCCGAGCGTTTTCGCGGCACCGGCGTGATCCTGCGCTTCATCGAATACATGGACGTCGGCACGTCGAACGGCTGGAACATGACCGAAGTGCTGCCGTCGGCGGAGGTGGTCGCGCGCATCGCCGAGCACTTCCCGCTCGTGCCGCTCGAGCCACACACGGCCGCCGAGACGGCGCAGCGCTGGGGCTATGCGGACGGCCGCGGCGAGATCGGCGTGATCTCCAGCGTCACGCAGGCCTTCTGCGGCGACTGCACGCGCGCGCGGCTGTCGACCGAAGGCAAGCTGTACCTGTGCCTGTTCGCATCGAGCGGCCACGACCTGCGCGCGCTGGTGCGCGGCGGCGCGAGCGACGCGGAGATCGCGACTGCGATCGCCCGCATCTGGCAGGCCCGCACCGACCGCTATTCGCAGCTGCGCGGCAGCGCCGCCGGCAGCGCCGCGCCCGACAGCGCGGGCAAGCGCGTCGAAATGTCGTACATCGGCGGCTGACGCGCCGCGCCCCGCCTCCCCCGTCACGATGCCCGCTTCCGTCACGCCTTCGATCACCGGCCTGCTGCTCGCCGGCGGACGCGCGACGCGCATGGACGGGGCCGACAAGGGCCTCCAGCTGCTCGACGGCACGCCGCTCGCCTTGCACGTGCTGCGCCGGCTCGCCGGCCAGGTCGACGAGATGGTGATCAGCGCGAATCGCAACGCCGATCGCTATGCCGAACTCGGCGCGCCGTTCGGAGCGCGCGTCGTGCCGGACGAAACCCTGGACTTCGCGGGCCCGCTCGCCGGGCTGCTCGCCGGCATGCGCGCGGCGCGCGCGCCGCTCGTGGTCTGTGCGCCGTGCGATACGCCCCACCTGCCGACCGACCTCGTCGCGCGACTGCACGCGGCCTTCGACGCGCATCGGGCCGACATCGCGATGGCCGTGACCGTCGACGCCCAGCACGCGCGCTCGCCGCAGCCGACCTTCGCGCTGCTGCGCACGTCGCTCGCCGACGACCTCGCCGCCGCGCTCGCAGCCGGCGAGCGCAAGGTGCGTGCGTGGTACGCACGCCACAAGACGGTCGAAGTCGAGTTTCGCGACGAGCGTGCGTTTTACAATGCCAACTCCTGGCAGGAACTCGCCGCGCTGGCCCGCCGCTGACGGCATCGGCCGCGTTTTCCGCCCGCCGCATGCGCGTCCGCGCTCAGGCGCTCCTTTCGCGCCACCGGCCACGAACCCGATACGCCTTGCGGCGCAGTCCGACCGATGATCACGCAACCTTCGTCCGCCTCCCCACCCGCACCCGCTTCCGCTGCTCCGCTGTCGCTCGCCGATGCGCAGGCGCTCGCGTGCCGCTTCGCGGTGCCGGTCGACGCGTGCGACATCGTGTCGCTGCACGATGCGCTCGACCGCGTGCTCGCGGCCGACGTGAACGCGCCGTTCGACATTCCCGCTTACGACAATTCCGCGATGGACGGCTATGCGTTCGACGGCGGCGCGAGCATGGCCGCCGCATCGGCCGAGATCGCGCTGACGGTCGCCGGCACGGCGCTCGCCGGCCATCCGTTCGACGGCGTCGTCGCACCCGGCGCCTGCATCTGCATCATGACCGGCGCGCCGATGCCGGCCGGCTGCGACACCGTCATTCCGCAGGAACGCGTGCGCGTGGCGGGCGACGTCGTCCGCTTCGCCGCGCACGACGTCGCGCGCGGCGCGAATTGCCGCAAGGCCGGCGAGGATCTCGCGCGCGGCGCATGCGCGCTGGCCGCCGGCCGCATCCTGCGTCCGTCCGATCTCGGCCTGCTCGCGTCGTTCGGGCTGCGCGAGGTCACGGTGCGCCGCCGCGTGCGGGTCGCCGTGTTCTCGACCGGCGACGAGCTGCGCGAACCGGGCCAGCCGCGCGCGGACGGCACGCTGTACGACAGCAACCGCGCCATGCTGGTCGCGATGCTCGAACGGCTGCACCTCGACGCGCTCGATCTCGGCATCGTTCGCGACGATCCGGCGGCGCTCGAACGCGCGCTGCGCGATGCGGTCGCCGCAGGCGCCGACGCGGTGATCACGTCGGGCGGCGTATCGGTCGGCGAAGCGGACTTCACGCGGGACGTGATGACGCGGCTCGGCGACGTGACGTTCGCGAGCCTCGCACTGCGGCCCGGCCGGCCGCTCGCGTGCGGCACGCTCGCACGCGCCGCCGGCGATGCCGGCCATACGCTGTTCTTCGGGCTGCCCGGCAACCCGGTCGCGTCCGCCGTGACGTTCTACGCGATCGTGCGCCCGGCGCTGCTCGCGCTGGCCGGCGCGCAGACACCACCGCCGGCGATGTACGCCGCATTCAGCACGCAGCGGCTGAACAAGCGGCCGGGCCGCACCGAATACCTGCGCGCCATCGCGACGCGTGCGGCCGACGGCCGCTGGCACGTCGCACCGGCCGGCTCGCAGAGCTCCGCATCGCTGAGCGGCCTCGCGGCCGCGAACTGTTTCATCGTCCTGGGCCACGACTGCGCGGCGGTCGACGCGGGCGCCCCGGTCGACATCCTGCCGCTCGACGGCCTGATCTGAATTCCAATCGGTATATCTCTACGGGGGCAATCCACACATGAAGAAACAAATCTCGTCGATCGCCGCGGGGCAGACCGCGAAGGCGCTGATCCTCGTCTACCTGACGTTCAGCGTGCCGATCGTGCTGCTCGGCATCCTGGTCGCATACATCCGCTACGGGATGGTCGAGCTCAGCACGATCCTCAGCGCGCTGCTGCTGAACGCGATCCTCGGCTTCGTGCTGCTGTGGATCGCATGCCACGCGTACAACTGGGTCGCGTCGCGTTTCGGCGGCATCGAGATCGTGCTGTCCGACCCGCCGGAGGAAGCGTGAGCGGCGCAGCGCCGATCCGCCCGGCCGAAGCGCGCGATGTCGGCGCGATCGTCGCGCTGATGCGCGAGCTCGCCGAGTTCGAGAAGCTCACGCACCTGTTCGTCGCGACCGAGGCCGATCTGGCCGACGCGCTGTTCGGCGAACGGCCGGCCGCCGAGGCGCTGGTCGCCGAACTGGACGGCGCGATCGTCGCGTATGCGCTGTTCTTCCACAACTATTCGACGTTCGTCGGCCGTCGCGGCCTGTATCTCGAGGATCTGTACGTGCAGCCGGCGCAACGCGGCACGGGGCTCGGCACCGCGATGTTGCGGCACCTCGCCGCGCTCGCCGTCGAGCGCCGCTGCGCGCGCTTCGATTGGTCGGTACTCGACTGGAACCGCCCCGCGATCGACTTCTACGAGAAGATGGGCGCGACCGTGCTGCCCGACTGGCGCATCGTGCGCATGACCGGCGACGCGCTTCACGCGCTCGCCGCGCGCTGAACGCGCAACGCTCGCGGCTACGCGGCCGCTACCGCTGCCGCAAAAGAAGACGGGCGCCACGGCGCCCGTCGTTCGTTTCAGCGCGCTTCAGCCGCGCGCGTGGGGCTTCGCTCTACGCATCGTCGGCATCGGCGCCGTCGGCGGCCTGCGCGCCGAGCAGGCCAGCGGCCGTCTCGTCGGGCAACGCCTCGACCTGCTTCAGCTTGCGGCCCATCACGCGAGTGCGCTGCTCGGCCGCCTCGATCGAGCGCGTGACCGTTTCGAGCTGCGCCTTCGTGCGCGCGAGCACATCGCCGAACTTGCCGAACTCGCTCTTCACCGCACCGAGCACCTGCCACACCTCGCTCGAACGCTGCTCGATCGCGAGCGTGCGGAACCCCATCTGCAGGCTGTTGAGCAGCGCCGTCAACGTCGTCGGCCCGGCCACCGTCACGCGGTAGTCGCGCTGCAGCAGGTCGGTCAGCCCCGGCCGGCGCAGGATCTCCGCATAGAGCCCCTCGGTCGGCAGGAACAGCAGCGCGAAATCGGTGGTGTGCGGCGGTGCGACGTATTTCTCGGCAATCGTGCGCGCTTCCATCCGCACCCGCGCTTCGAGCGCACGCCCCGCTTCTTCGACGGCCGCCGCATCGGCGCGCTCCTGCGCGTCGATCAGCCGCTCGTAGTCCTCGCGCGGGAATTTCGCGTCGATCGGCAGCCATACCGGCGCCGCGTCGCGCGTGCCGGCGTCGCGGCCAGGCAGCCGGATCGCGAATTCGACGCGTTCGCTGCTCTTCGGCACGGTCGCGACGTTCTTCGCGTACTGGTCGGGCGTGAGCATCTGCTCGAGCAACGCCTCGAGCTGCACCTCGCCCCACGTGCCGCGCGTCTTCACGTTGGTCAGCACCTTCTTCAGGTCGCCGACGCCGGCCGCCAGCGTCTGCATTTCGCCGAGGCCGCGGTGCACCTGCTCGAGACGATCCGAGACGAGCTTGAACGATTCGCCGAGCCGCTGTTCGAGCGTCGCATGCAACTTCTCGTCGACGGTGCGGCGCATCTCCTCGAGCTTCGCCGCGTTGTTCGTCTCGATTTCCTTCAGCCGCTGCTCGAGCGTCGCGCGCACTTCGCCGATCCGGCGGTCGTTGGCCTCGGTCAGTTGCGTGAGCTGCCGGTTCAGCGTGTCGCCGAACAGCCGCAGCGCGACCGTCTGCTCCTCGCGCGCCTGCTGCGCCTGGCGCTGCACGCTTTCGCGCATCGCGTCGAACTGCTGCGCGTTGCCGGCGACGAGCTTAGCGAGCTGTTGCGCGAAGCCGTCGATCTGGTTGTTCTGCACGGTCGCGATGCTCGTGAGCTGCGTCGCGAGCGTCTGCTGCAGCTGCGAGAAACTGCCGGCCAGCTCGGTGCGCGAGCCGCGCGCGTTGTCGACGATCTCGCCGCGCAGCTCGCGTTCGAGCCGCTCGATTGCGAGCGCCTGCGCATGCGCGGCGTCCTCGATCTGATCGCCGAGCACGACCGCATCGTCGCGGCCGCCGCCGCGCAGCATCGCGAACACCGCCACCGACAGCGCGACGGCCAGCACGACGATCGCCGCCAACAACAACGTCGTGGTCATGCGCGCGGCTTCCCGATCACGTCAGGGTTGATCGGATTCGGCGGCTGGCCGGCGCGCGGCCCTTCGCCGAGCGCGGCGATCAGGTTGTCGGCGGCGAGGTTCGCCATCGCGCGGCGCGTCTTTTCGGTGGCGCTCGCGATGTGCGGCGTCAGCACGACGTTCGGCACTTCCAGCAACGCCGGGTGCACGCTCGGCTCGCCTTCGAACACGTCGAGGCCGGCCGCGGCGATGGTGCCGTCGCGCAGCGCGACGGCCAGCGCCGCGTCGTCGACGATGCCGCCGCGCGCGATGTTGGTGAGCGTCGCGGTGCGCTTCATCTTCGCCAGCTCGGCCGCGCCGATCGTGTGGTGGTTCTCCTTCGTGTACGGCAGCACCAGCACGACGTGATCGGCGCGCGCCAGCAGCTCGTCCTTCGATACGTACTGCGCGGCGAGCTCCGCCTCGATTTCCGGCGGGACGCGCGAACGGTTGTGATAGATCACCTGCATCCCGAAGCCGCGCGCGCGGCGCGCGAGCGCCTGGCCGATGCGCCCCATCCCGATCACGCCGAGCGTCGACCCGTAGATGTCGCTGCCGAGAAAGCCGTCGTACGCCCATTTGCGCCAATGCCCGGCGCGCAGCCAGTGTTCGGATTCGGCGATCCGGCGCGCGGCGGCCATCATCAGCGCCCAGCCGAAATCGGCGGTGGACTCGTTCAACACGTCCGGCGTGTTGGTGCCGAGCACGTTCGCCGCGTTGAACGCGGCCATGTCGAAGTTGTTGTAGCCGACCGCCATGTTCGACACGACGCGCAGCCGCGGCGCCGCCGCGAGCGCGGCCGCGCCGATCGGGTCGCCGGCCGTCAGCGCGCCGTCCTTGTCGGCGAGCCGGGCGGCGAGCGCATCGGGCGCGAGCGCGTCGCCGT
This sequence comes from Burkholderia sp. B10, assembly GCF_004368385.1. Classification (NCBI taxonomy): domain Bacteria; kingdom Pseudomonadati; phylum Pseudomonadota; class Betaproteobacteria; order Burkholderiales; family Burkholderiaceae; genus Burkholderia; species Burkholderia sp. B10. Next base: position 78,374 of record NZ_PQMX01000013.1, read on the forward strand.
TGTTCCAGTCGACTTCAAAATACTGTTCGAGCCGTTCGATCACGTCCGGAAAAATCGGGCGTGCGACCAGGATCTTCTGCATCGCCATCTCCGCATGCCGCGGCCGGCACGCGGCGCGTCGCGCGCCGCCGTGCCGTGCACGCTGGGTTGAAATTTGCCCGCCTACGCCGTGAAGAAGATCCACGACGTCAGCAGGAACACGGGCACCAGTACCGCGAACGCCCAGCCGAGATACGCGAAGAAGCTCGGCATCCTCACGCCGCGCGACTCCGCGATCGCCTTCACCATGAAGTTCGGCGCATTGCCGATGTAGCTGTTCGCGCCCATGAACACCGCGCCCGCCGAAATCGCGGCGAGCGTCGTCGCGCCGGTCGTCATCAGCGCCTGCGCGTCGCCGCCGGCGAGGTTGAAGAACACGAGGTAGGTCGGCGCGTTGTCGAGGAACGACGACAGCAAGCCCGTTGCCCAGAAGTACATCACGTCGATCGGCTTGCCGTCGGCGCCCGTGACGAGATGGACGATCTGCTCGAACGCGCCGTCGGCGCCGGCGCGCAGGATCACGATCACCGGCGCGATCGTCACGAAGATCCCCGCGAACAGCTTCGCGACTTCCTCGATCGGCGCCCAGTTGAACGCATTGCCCTCGCGCGCCGAGCGCGGCGTCAGCGCGAGCGACGCGAGCGCCACGACGATCAGCGCGACGTCGCGCACGAGGTTCTGCAGCGCGACGTGCGTGCCCCACACGTCGAACGCGACGTCGGGCTTCCAGATGCCGCTCATCAGCACGAGGCCGATCACCGCCGCGAGCAGCACGAAGTTGATCTTGCCGTCGATCGACAGCGCGACGTCGTCGGGCGTCGGATCGAGCGCGGCCGGCCGCTCTTCGCCGCCCTTCCGGTAGAAGTACGTGTCGAGCACGAAGAACAGCGTCAGCAGCAGCGCGCAGATGAACAGCATCGGCAGCGCCAGATGGGTGGTCGTCCAGAAGAAGCTCACGCCGTTCAGAAAGCCGAGGAACAGCGGCGGATCGCCGAGCGGCGACAGCGAGCCGCCCGCATTCGCGACCAGGAAGATGAAGAAGATCACGACGTGCACGACGTGCTTGCGGTTGTCGTTCGCGCGCAGCAGCGGGCGGATCAGCAGCATCGCCGCGCCGGTCGTGCCCATCACGCTCGCGAGCAGCGTGCCGAGCGCGAGGATCGCGGTGTTCAGCTTCGGCGTGCCGTGCAGGTTGCCGTTCACGCAGATGCCGCCGGCCACCGTGTACAGCGCGGTCAGCAGCACGATGAACGGGATGTACTCCTCGAGCAGCGCGTGCACGAGCGTACCGAACGCGGTGCCGGCGCCGAACACAACGGCGAACGGCGCCAGGAACGCAACCGCCCACGCGGCGGCGATCTTGCCGAAATGGTGATGCCAGAACACGGGCGCGATCAGCGGGAACACCGCGATCGACAGCAGGATCCCGGCGAACGGGATGCCCCACAGCGCGGACAGCGTGGCACCGTCGAGCGTGGCGGCCGATGCGAGCGCCGGAACCGCGCCAAGCGCAGCGCCCGACGCCATGCCCGCCCAGGCGGCATGTCGTTTCATGCAGAACGTCCTTCTACGAGTGAGGTGAGATGCGGCCGGCGCGTCATGCGCCGCGCACGATGATCGCGTGCACGCGGTACGGGCCGTGTGCGCCGAGCACGATGGTCTGCTCGATGTCGCCGGTGCGCGACGGCCCCGAGACGAAGTTGACCGCGCGCGGCAGCTCGCCGCGCTCCGCACGGATCAGCGCGAACGCATCTTCGTGACCGGCGACGATGCGCGAAGCCGGCACGATCGCGATGTGCGTCTCCGGCAGCAGGCCGGCCGATGCATAGGTGTCGGGACCGGACAGCAGCACCAGCGAGCCCGTTTCGGCGGTCGCGCAGAAGCAGCCGGTCAGGCCCACCAGATCGCCGTCGCGCGGCTTGCGGCATTCGACCGACAGGCCGGCGCCGGCCCAGTCGAGCTCGGCGAGCGTGCGCCAGGCGACGGCCTGCAGCGGCAGCCCGTGCGCGCCGAGATAGCGTGCAGCGGCGGCCGGTGCGTCGGCGAACGTCGCGACTTCGTCGATGGTGGTGGACAGGCGCGCCGCTTCAGCGACGAACGCGGCGACGAGGTCGGCCGGCGGCGCCGGGCGCGGGCCTTCGGGATGACGGGCGAGATAGTCGGCGACGCCGTCGCGCTCCGCTGCATCGGGTTCGGGCGCGCGTCCTTGCGCCGCGCGGATGCGTGCGAGGATCTGGCGACGGGCAGCGGAAGTGTCCATGAACGGTCCTCGTGACGTTGGCGTGCGATACCGTCGGATTATACCGGCCGCCCCCGCCGCGCCGCACGTCGCCGTGCGGCGAACGCCTACTGCGAAGCGTCGTCGCCGACCGGCTGCGCGATCCCGAATACCTGACGCAGGTACGCGAGATACGCCTTGTCGTCGCACATGCTCTTGCCCGGCGAATCGGACAGCTTGGCGACCGGCTGACCGTTGCAGCGGACCATCTTGATCACGATCTGCAGCGGCACGTAGCCGAGATCGTTCGTCAGGTTGGTGCCGACGCCGAACGCGAGCTTGCAGCGGCCGCGGAACCGTTCGTACAGCTGCATGACCTTCGGGATGTCGAGCGCGTCCGAGAACACGAGCACCTTGGTGCGCGGGTCGCAGCGGTTCGCCTCGTAGTGGCGCAGCATGCGCTCGCCCCAGTCGAACGGATCGCCCGAATCGTGGCGCGCGCCGTCGAACAGCTTGCAGAAGTACATGTCGAAGTCGTTCAGGAACGCGTCCATCCCGTAGACGTCCGACAGCGCGATCCCGAGGTCGCCGCGATACTCCTTCGCCCACATCTCGAAACCGTAGGTCTGCGAATCGCGCAGCCGCGGCCCGAGCGCCTGACACGCCTGCAGGTATTCGTGCGCCATCGTGCCGAGCGGCGTGAGGTCGTGCTTCATCGCGTAGAACACGTTGCTCGTGCCGGCGAATTGCGGGCCGAGCCCGTCGCGCAGCGTCAGCGCGACTTCCTCGTGCCACACCTTCGAGAAGCGGCGGCGCGTGCCGTAGTCGGCGATCTTGCAGTCGGCGAACTCGGGCTTCGCGCCGAGCAGCTTGATCTTGTCGCGCAGCCGCTCGCGGCCTTCGCGGTAGTCGGGCTCGCGCTGCGTGTTGCGGAAATAGACTTCGTTGACGATCGCGAGCACCGGGATCTCGAACAGGATCGTATGCAGCCACGGCCCTTCGATCACGATGTCGATCTCGCCGTTGCCCTTCGGCGAAGGCGTGATCGAAATGTACTTTTCGTTCAGGTGGAACAGCGCGAGGAAATCGACGAAGTCGCTCTTGATGAAGCGCATGCGCCGCAGGTAGTCGAGCTCGACGTCGGTGAAGCGCAGCGCGCAGAGGCCGCGCACCTCGTCGCGGATCTCGTCGATGTACGGCACGAGATCGACGCCGCGCGTGCGACACCGGAAGCGGTACTCGACCGTTGCGGCAGGAAAGTGATGCAGGACGACCTGCATCATCGTGAACTTGTAGAGATCCGTGTCGAGCAGCGAAGTAATGATCATGTTTGCGGCACCGCCAATATCGTGACAAGGCCCCGGCGCACGGCGCGCCGCCCGGTCTGCCGGCCATGTTACCCGAATGCGGGACGGACCATCGTGAAGCCGTCCGGCGCGCGCGTGCGGCGGCGCCGTCGCCGCGCAGGTCCGCCATCGCCCCATAAACTAATCACGAAACGATATAAGCCGGAAAGTCGAGCACGCGATGCGGGTTTTGCGCTTCAGTTACAATGCCGCTTTTGGCGCAAACGCCACCCCATATATACCGCCAAGCAGGAGCGTTTTAATGACTCACGTTGTGACCGAAGGCTGCATCAAGTGCAAATACACGGATTGCGTGGATGTATGCCCGGTGGATTGCTTCCGTGAAGGTCCCAACTTTCTCGCCATCGATCCGGACGAGTGCATCGACTGCGCAGTGTGCGTCGCCGAATGCCCGACCAACGCGATCTATGCCGAAGAAGACGTTCCGGGCGACCAGCAGCAGTTCACCGCGCTGAACGCCGAACTGGCGAAGAACTGGCCGTCGATCACCAAGACCAAGCCGGCACCGGCCGACGCGGACGAGTGGAAGGACGTGCAGGACAAGCTGCACCTGCTCGAGCGCTGATCCAGCAGCGGCGCCGCAAAAAATTTTGCATGTCGCCGCCCAAAGGTATTGACAGGTCAGAAGCCACTCCATAAAATCTCGTTTCTCTGCTGTTGATGTTTGTTCCCCGATAGCTCAGTCGGTAGAGCGCCGGACTGTTAATCCGTAGGTCCCTGGTTCGAGCCCAGGTCGGGGAGCCAAAAAGCAAAGGCCCGTTGAAAGTGGACGGGTTTTTTGTTGGTCACCGAACACACATGCAGATGTACCGATTTATTCCCCGATAGCTCAGTCGGTAGAGCGCCGGACTGTTAATCCGTAGGTCCCTGGTTCGAGCCCAGGTCGGGGAGCCAGACAATGAAAGGCCCGTCATTCGACGGGCCTTTTGTCTTTCCGGCGCCCGTTCGCCGCGGCGGCGCATGCTAGAGTCTCTGTCTCCCATTTGCATCCGGCCACGTCGATGAAGCATCGCCTCCTTTACGCCGCTCGTTCCGCCCTGCTGCTATCCGCCGTTGCCGCCGCGCCGCTCGCGCACGCGGAGGAAGTCGGCAGCGTCAACACCCACTTTCGCGTGACGGGCTCCGATCGCGTGGTCGTCGAAGCGTACGACGATCCGCTCGTGACCGGCGTCACCTGCTACGTGTCGCGCGCGCGCACCGGCGGGATCAAGGGCACGCTGGGCGTCGCCGAAGATCCGACCGAAGCGTCGATCGCGTGCCGGCAAGTCGGGCCGCTCAGCTTCAAGGAACCGCTCAAGCAGCAGACCGACGTGTTCAGCGAGCGCATGTCGTTCATCTTCAAGACGCTGCACGTCGTGCGCGTCGTCGATACGAAGCGCAACACGCTCGTCTACCTGACCTACAGCGATCGCGTCGTCAGCGGCAGCCCGAAGAACGCCGTCACCGCGGTGCCGATGCCGGCCGGCACGACGATTCCGGTCAAGTAGGCGCACGCGGGCCGCGCGCACGAACGATACACTGTCGGATCGACCGCTTCGCGCCCCACCATGCCCGCTGCCCGCCTTCCCGATTCCGCCCGCTACTGGCGCACGCCGCTGCTGCCGGACGCGGACCTGCTCACGGCCACCTATCGCAACCACACGTTCGCGCCGCACTGGCACGACGCGTACACGATTCCCGTGATCCTGGAAGGCGCCGAGCGCTACATGTGCCGCGGCAGCGGCCATGTCGCCGAAACCGGCACGGTGCCGGTGATCAATCCCGGCGAAGTCCACACGGGCTCGCGCGCGACCGACGAAGGGTGGTGCTATCGCGTCAGCTACGTGCCGGTTGCTTACCTGCGCACGCTGGCCAGCACGATCGTCGGCCGGCCGCAGGACGCGCCGTGGTTCCCGAACGGCGTGATCCGCGACACCGATCTCGCGGCACGACTCGCGCGCGCGCACCGAATGATGGAGGCCGGGAGCGAGTGCGTGGCGGGTGAACGCGTGGATTCGGCGGATGCCCTGCATTCCGCGCACGCCGGCGCGCTCCCGGTCTACGATCCGCTCGCCGCCGAAACGGCGCTGCTCGATGCGCTGTCGACGCTGATCGCGCGTCATGCCGACGCGCGGCTGCAACCGCACGCGCTCGCGGCCGACGAGCCGCGCGTCGACGCCATGCGCGAACGGCTCGCCGCCGATCTCACGTGCAGCGTCACGCTCGACGACGTCGCGCAGGCCGTCGGCCTGTCGCCGTTTCACGCGGCGCGCTTGTTCACGCGCACGATCGGGATGCCGCCGCACGCATGGCGCAACCAGTTGCGGCTGCAGCGCGCGCTTGCGCCGTTGCGCGCGGGCGCATCGGTCGCCGACGTCGCCGCGGCCACCGGCTTCGTCGATCAAAGCCACTTCACACGGCACTTCAAGCGGATGTTCGGCGTCCCGCCGGGGCGCTGGCAGGCGCGCTGAGGCATACGCCTCGTTCGCCTACGGCGCCGGTTTCGCCTCGGATTCCGGTTTCGCTTCGGGTTCCGCTTCCAGTTCCAGTTCCAGTTCCAGTTCCAGTTCCAGTTCAGGTTCGCTTCGGCGTCCACCACTACCGCCGACTGCGCCTCCACCGCAACCGAACCAAGCACAACCAAACCCCCATCCTACTCGGCACGCGTCTTGCGCCGCCCACCGGCGCCCGCGCCAGCGCCCCGCGCCGCCGCAAGAACGTACAAGCCGCGACGCGCCTCGCCCCGCTATCCTCCGTCGTCATGGAGACGCGCACTTTGAACCCGACACCCACTTCCTCCGCACCGCCGCGCCGTGCGTTGACCGAATCGCTCGACGGCGCGCGCGACACGATCCCGATGATGATCGGCGCCGCCCCGTTCGGCGTGATCTTCGGCACGCTGGTCGCCGGCGGCCCGCTCGCCGCGTGGCACGGCGCGCTGATGTCGCTCACGGTGTTCGCGGGCTCCGCGCAATTCATCGCGCTCGGCCTGATCGCCGGCAGCGCGAGCTTCGTCGTCGTGCTCGCGACCACGCTGATCGTGAACCTGCGCCACCTGCTGTACAGCGCGACGCTCGCGCCCTATGTCGCCCACCTGCCGCTGCGCTGGCGCGCGACGCTCGGCGCGCTGATGACCGACGAAGTGTTCGCGGTCGCGTACGCCCACTACCGGCACTTCAAGCCCGGCACGATCGGCCCCCACTACTTCTTCGGCTCGGGCCTCGCGATGTACCTGAACTGGCAGGTCTGGACGCTCGCGGGCATCGGCTTCGGCGCGGCGTTCCCCGGCCTGCAGTCGCTCGGCCTCGACTTCGCGATGGCGGCCACCTTCATCTCGATCGTCGTCCCGCAGCTGCGCACGCTGCGCTACTTCGCGGCCGCCGCGACGGCCGGCACGCTCGCGTACTTCTGGCAGGGCTGGCCGTACAAGCTCGGGCTGCTGGGCGCGGTTGCCGCCGGCGTCGCGGTCGGCGTCGCGCTCACGCTCGCGCGCGAGCGCGCGCGGCCCGATTCGCGCACGGAGGCCGCATCGTGAGCTACGCGCTGCTGATCCTCGGCATGGCCGCCATCACCTATGCGATCCGCACGACGCTGTTCCTGTTCGGCGAGCGGCTGACCTTCCCGCCGCTGGTGCGGACCGCGCTCGGCTTCGTCCCCGTCACCGTGCTGACCGCGATCATCGTGCCGATGACCGTCGCCCCGCACGGCGGCACGGCCGAGCTCACCTGGCGCAACCCGCAGCTCGTCGGCGCGCTCGCGGCCGTGCTCGTGTCCGCGACGACCCGCCGGCCGCTCGTGACGATCGCGGTCGGGCTCGCGGTGTTCTTCTTCTGGCAAGGGGTCGTGATCCCCCACTGGCTGCCGGCCTGACGAGCGTCGCCGGCGGTGCTCAAGTTTTCGTCGTACGGGCCGATATAGCGGATGAAGACCCGCCATCGGCCTCGGCGTGAACCGGTCCGCCGACGCCGCGCCCGTACCGGCGGACAGTGGCGGCCACCGGTCCGCACGGGCCGCCATCGAGACCATTCATGGGCCAGATCACTCTTTCCCTCAAGGACGACACGCTTGCGTCCCTGCGCAAGGACTACGACGCATTCGTGCGCGTGTCGCTGAAACTCGACCCGCAATTCGCGACGCCGTCGTTCGAGGACTTCCTGCGCGCCAAGCTGCTCGACAACATGGTGCCGCTGACCGAGCACGCGGTGCAGCGGATGCTCGAAGGCGGCCAGTACGCGTGGGCGAAACGCACGCTCGACAAGGAATTCCCGGACGTCGTCGCGATCCTGATGCGGCAGGCCGGCGAGTTCGGCTTCGGCTTCGCGTCGCGCGCCGAATGGACGCCCGACGAACTCGCGAAGGCGTGCCGCGACTGGGCCAAGGCGATCGTCGCCGAGGCGCAGGGCGATGCGTCGCTGGTCGATCCGATGGCCGCGCAGATCAAGAGCGCGGTGCAGGACATCCAGGCGCTCGAGGAAATGATGCAGACGCCCGCGTGGCGACTCGCGGAATCGCTGCGGCAGCGCATCTACGAGGCCAAGCTCGCGTGCGAGATGAGCGTCGGCAGCGCGGCGCGCGACAAGCTCGGCGAACTGCGCGGGCTGCTGCGGCTCGCGCTGTCGCACGGATCGTTCCAGAAACAGGAAGCGCAGCAGCTGATGGAATATCTGCGGCTCCTGAAGCCGGAGATCTTCGTCGAAGAGCCGTACGACGTGTTCGCGCGGCTCGCCGCGTGGCTGCGCAGCGTCTTCGCGCCGGTCGCCGCGCGCCCGGCACCGGGGCCGGAACAGCGGCGGCCCTGAGCGCCGCTCTGCCCGAATGAAGCGCGGCCCGGCTCGCATCAAGCGAACCGGGCCGCGCGAGTGTCGCCGCCACGCCGCCACATCGTCACGCCGCGCCGTCCGGGGCGAGCGGCGAGCGGCGGCCCGACACCGCTTACTGCGTCCCGCCGGCAGCCGAAGCGCCGCCTTCCACGGCTTCGTCGCCGACCTTCGACTTGGTCGTGCCGGCACGATGCTTGGCCGACTTCGTCGTGTGCTTCATGTGCTTCTTGGTCGAATGGACCGACGAAGCCGCCGTATCGGTCGCACCGCCGACCGCGTTGCCCGACACGTTCGCACCGGCGCCCTCGCCTGCGCCCGGCGCCTGGGTCTGCACGCCGGCACCGGCGGTGCCCTGCGCGGCCGTTCCCGTCTGGGCAAACGCGGCCGAAGTGGCAAACACCGTCAGCGCGGCACCGATCAGCATCGTACGAATCTTGGACATGACTATCCTCCTCGAGAAGTTGCGGGCGCGGAACGCATCGATACGCTCCGTCGCGTGACCTGCCGCAACACGCAGCAGGCACGATGAAAGACCCGCGCCCGGCGGCACCGGTTCTCGAATCTCTCAGACTGTTACCCACCGTTTCATTTGCTGACGTCTCGCTCACAGACGCTAACAACAGGCCGGCGCACTCGCGCGGCCCGCGTTGCTGCCGTATGATGCGGGGCGATTCCTCCCGCGCAGCCCGCGCCACCTTCGTCATGCCCAATCTGGATTTCACGCTGACCGGCGAATACGTCGAGTTGCACAACCTGCTCAAGATCACCGGCCTCGCGGACAGCGGCGGAACGGCGAAGATGTTCGTCGCGTCCGGCGCGGTGAAGGTCGACGGCGTGGTCGAACTGCGCAAGACCTGCAAGATTCGCGCGGGCCAGGTCGTGCTGTTCGGCGACACGCGCATCGCGGTCCACGACGCGTAGCGGTGCCCCTGAGCCCGACATGGCCATCGGCGCGCGCGTTCGACACCATTCGCAGAAAGCCGTAAGCTAGGCGTCTCTCAAAATAAATACGGACAGCGCCGGCCTGTCGCCGCGCGAGCGCCCATCCCATGTCGCATTCCGGTCTCACGCGGACGGCCGCCGCGCCGCCGTCGCTCTCCCGCCATGCCGTCGATACCGCGCGCCTCGCCGCACCGCTGGCGATCGCGCAGCTCTCGCAGATGGCGATGAGCGTCACCGACACCGTGCTGCTCGGCTCGCTCGGCCCCGATTCGCTGGCGGCCGGCGGCCTCGGCGCAAACTTCTTCTTCGTCATCGTGACCGTGCTGCAGGGCGTGCTGTCGTCCGTCAGCGTGAGCGTCGCGCATGCGCGCGGCGCGCAGGCCGAACATCGCGTGCCGCACATCTACTGGACCGGCTTCGTGCTGTCGGTGCTGCTCGCGATTCCGGCGGTCGTCGCGCTGTCGCTGTCGGAACCGCTCCTGCTGATGTTCCACGAGCCGCCGACGCTCGCGCAACACGTCGGCGAATACACCGGCATCCTGCGCTTCGCGGCGCTCGGCAGCCTGATCGGCGTCGGGCTGATGCGGGCCTTCCTGCCGGCGATCGGCGCCGCGCGGCGGCTGCTGTGGGTGTCGATCGGCGGCATCGGCGTCAATGCCGTGCTGAACTACGGCCTGATCCACGGCGCATACGGCCTGCCGAGGCTCGGCTTCCTCGGCTCCGCGGTCGCGACCACCATCACGATCTGGCTCACCGCGTTCGCGCTGATCTGGCTGCTGCACGGCCGCGCGCGGTTCCGCCACTTCGTGAGCGCCGCGCGCCCGAAGCTGCCGATGATGGGCGAGCTGATCGGCATCGGCTGGCCGGTCGCGATCACGTACGGCGTCGAATCGACGCTCTTTCTCGCGACCGGGCTGACCGTCGGCGTGCTCGGCGCGACGGCGCTTGCGGCGCACCAGATCGCGCTGAACGTCGCGTCGGTGGCGTTCATGGTGCCGCTCGCGATCGGCCAGGCGGCCAACGTGCGGGTCGGCTACTGGATCGGCGCCGGCGACCCGGTCGCCGCGCGGCATGCGGGCTTCGTCGCGCTCGGCCTCGGCGTCGCGTTCATGTCGCTGTCGGGGCTCGTGCTGATCCTCGCGCCGCACGCGATCGTCGGCCTGTATCTGCACCTCGACGACCCGGCCAACGCGGCGACCGTGTCGCTCGCCGCGTCGCTGCTCGGCATCGCCGCGGTGTTCCAGATCGTCGACGGGATGCAGACGGTGGGCTCCGGCGCGCTGCGAGGGCTGCGCGATACGCGCATCCCGATGCTCGCGGCGACCTTCGGCTACTGGGGCATCGGCTTTCCGACCGGGTACTGGCTCGCCTTTCACGCGGGGCTCGGCGCACGCGGCCTGTGGTGGGGCCTCGCGGCCGGCCTAGCGAGCGTCGCCGTGCTGATGGCGTGGCGCTTCCATCTGAAGACGTCGTCGCTGATCGCCGCGCCGCGGTAAAGCGCGACACGACGCGAAATCGCGGCCGGCGCTATGCTTGTCCGCTGGCGCATCCGCGACGCCGCGCCGGCGGCGCGGCTGCCTGATGCCATGCCGCACCACGCCATGCCCGACGCCGCGCGACGCGCGGCCCTTCCCTTTCCGACAGGAGTGCATCATGAACGAAGCAGTTCGGATGGAACGCGACACGTTCGGCGAGATCGCCGTGCCCGCCGACCGGCTCTGGGGCGCGCAGACCGAGCGCTCGCTGCAGAATTTCCGGATCTCGACGGAGAAGCAGTCGCCCGAGCTGATCCACGCGCTCGCGATCGTGAAGCGCGCCGCGGCCGCCGTGAACCAGGCGCTCGGCGTCCTCGCCGACGACAAGGCGCGCGCGATCATCGATGCGGCCGACGAGATCATCGCGGGCAAGCATCCGCGTGAATTCCCGCTCGCCGTGTGGCAGACGGGCTCCGGCACGCAGACCAACATGAACCTGAACGAAGTGATCGCGAACCGCGCGAGCGAGCTGCTCGGCGGCGAGCGCGGCGAAGCGCGCAAGGTTCATCCGAACGACGACGTGAACCGCGGCCAGTCGTCGAACGACGTGTTCCCGACCGCGATGCACGTCGCGGCCGCCTACGCGATCGTCAACCACCTGCTGCCCGCGCTGCGCACGCTGCGCACGACGCTCGACGCGAAGTCGAAGGCGTTCGCCGATATCGTGAAGATCGGCCGCACGCACCTGCAGGACGCGACGCCGCTCACGCTCGGCCAGGAGTTCTCCGGTTATGTCGCGCAGCTCGACCAGGGCATCCGGCACGTCGAATCGGCGCTGCCGCACCTGTACGAGCTCGCGCTCGGCGGCACCGCGGTCGGCACCGGGCTGAACGCGCATCCGGAATTCGCGGTGCGCGTGGCCGACGAGATCGGGCGCCTGACCAAGCTGCCGTTCGTCACCGCGCCGAGCAAGTTCGAGGTGATGGCGGCCGCCGACGCGCTGGTGTTCGCACACGGCGCGCTCAAGACGGTCGCGGCCGGGCTGATGAAGATCGCGAACGACGTGCGCTGGCTCGCGAGCGGGCCGCGCTGCGGGCTCGGCGAGCTGTCGATTCCGGAAAACGAGCCGGGCAGCTCGATCATGCCGGGCAAGGTGAACCCGACGCAGTCGGAAGCCGTGACGATGCTGTGCTGCCAGGTGTTCGGCAACGACGTCGCGGTGAACGTCGGCGGCGCGAGCGGCAACTTCGAGCTGAACGTGTTCCGGCCGATGATCGCGCACAACGTGCTGCAGTCGGTGCGCCTGCTCGCCGACGGCGCGCAGAGCTTCAACGACCACTGCGCGGTCGGCATCGAGCCGAACCGGGCGCGCATCGACCTGCTGTTGAACGAATCGCTGATGCTCGTGACCGCGCTCAATCCGCACATCGGCTACGACAAGTCCGCGCAGATCGCGAAGAAGGCGCACAAGGAAGGCACGACGCTGAAGGCGGCCGCGCTCGCGCTCGGCTACCTCACCGAAGCGGAATTCGACGAATGGGTGCGGCCCGAGCAGATGATCGGTTCGCGCTGATCGCGGGTTTCGCGCGATGTGGCGACGGGCGCGGCGGGCGCGGCGCGACGGCTGCGCCCGCAGCCGTCAGACCGTGCCGTTCGCCACTTCCTCGGGCTTCATTTCGATGATCTTGTCGAGCGCGGCGCGCACGTCGCTCGCATACTTCGCGAGCACCTTCTGCTCGGCGGTCTCGGGGACGAACGGCGGCACCGGCACCGGGTTGCCGTTTTCGTCGACGGCGACGAACACGACGAGGCAGTCCGTCGTCTGACGCAGCACGCCGCCCTTCGGATCGCCGGCGTGCACGGACACGTGAATGTGCATGCTGGTGCGGCCCGTCGCGACGACGCGCGCCTTCAGCTCGACCAGATTGCCGACCAGAATCGGCCGCTGGAACCGGATGTTGCCGACGCTCACCGTCACGCAATAGCGGCTCGACCACACGGCCGCGCACGCATACGCGACCTCGTCGATCCACTTCATCAGCGCGCCGCCGTGCACCTTGCCGCCGAAGTTCACGGACGACGGCTCGGCCAGGAAGCGGAACACGGTTTCGGTGCGGTCGAGGGCGGCGGGTACGGGGGAAGATTGCGACATCGTGGGGGCTCCAGGCTACGGGGTGCTGCGGTCGGCGCATTATACGTTGCACTGCGGCAATGCGTCGCGGGCGGGCTGGGGGCGTCGGCATCGTGGCAGTGTGCGCTGTGCAGGTGCGCATCGGGTGCGCATCAGGGGACACGTTGGGTCTCACATCATCCCCTCGCATCTGGCCTCGTGTCGGGCTTCCCATCAAACCTCCCACCCAGCCGCGCACCGGCCCGAAAGCGGCTTCGCGAGCGGCATCGACAGCCTCCGCATCAGTGGCGCAGCGTGACTCCCTGATCGATCGTCCCGTACATCTCGATGCTGCCGCCCCGCCCGCCTGCGGCATCGCTGCCGCCCTGCGCACAGGCGGCGCAGAGGAGCGCGGCCGCCACCAGGCAAAAAATCGTCTTCATCGTCAGATCGCATCCCATGCGGCGGCCCACTGCCGCCGCGTGCGGCCATTCTACGCGGGCGCGGCCGGCGGCCGCCGCGGTACACGGCGGTACGTCAGCCGTCGCATCCGACATTTCAGCCGAGCCCGAAACATCGAATCGATGCTGCCACTACACTGCAGTGACTCCACCCGCTCCGACGAGGCACGACGATGACCGATCAGGACGATCACCACTTTCCCGGCCTGAGCCGGATCGGCGCATTGCTCGCCGATCCCGGGCGCGCGGCGATGCTGTGGGTGCTGATGGACGGCAGCGCGCGGCCGGCCGGAGAACTGACGATGATCGCGGGGCTGTCGCCGTCCGCGGCAAGCGCGCATCTGGCGCGCCTGACCGACAGCGGGCTGCTCGCGCTCGACATCCGTGGCCGGCATCGTTATTACCGGCTCGCGTCGTCCGACGTCGCGGCGTCGCTCGAGGCGCTCGCGAACGTCGCGCGCGCCGCCGCGCCGAACCGTCCGGTGCCGCCGCCGTCGCGCACGGTGCCGGCCGAGCTGCGCTACGCGCGCACCTGCTACGACCACATGGCCGGCGAGCTCGCGGTCCGCATCTTCGACGGCCTGACTGCCCGCGGCTGGCTGCACGCGAACGGCGACGCGATCGAGACCACCGACGCCGGCGCGCACGCGCTCGCGCGCTGGGGCATCGACGTTGCGCAGCAGCGCGCGCGCCGGCGCCGCTTCGCGTGCGGCTGCCTCGACTGGAGCGAGCGCCGCGCGCATCTTGGCGGCGCGCTCGGCGCGGCACTGCTCGACAGCTTCTGCACACACGGCTGGATCGAGCGCACCGCGCGGCCGCGCGTGCTGCGCGTCACCGTGTCCGGCCAGCGCGTTTTCGACGACTGGCTTACGTCCGCTTGACGCGCACATTGCGCGCAGACGACAACCGCGGCCGCTGGACAGGTTTTGTTACATCGGATGCGGTCGGACTTACAAAACACCGAGCACTGAAACAGCCCGAGCGGATATCGTGAGCTGGACGGCACGAATCGACGCGCCGAGACAACGACGATGACGCTCATGATGGACTCCCTGTTCACGCTCAGGCGTACCGCCCGCTGCGCCCTGCTCGCGTTCGCCGCACTGGCGAGCCTGCCCGCCGCATTTGCGCAATCCACCGCCGCGCCGCCGTATGCGGCCGCCGCGCGGCAAGCGGGCGGCGATCCGCCCGGCCGCGTCGCGCGGCTCGATTATTTGTCCGGCGCCGTGACGACCGAGCCGGCCGGCACCGATACGTGGTCGTATGCGGCCGTGAATCGACCGCTGACGACGGGCGACCAGCTGTGGAACGACGCCGGCGCGCGCTCGGAGCTGCATATCGGCTCGACGGCGGTGCGTCTCGGCGAATCGACGAGCCTGTCGGTACTGAACCTCGACGACACGACCACGCAGCTGAAAGTCGGGCTCGGCACGGTGTCGACGCACGTGCGCAATCTGCCGCCCGGCGGATCGTACGAAATCGACACGCCGAACCTCGCATTGGGCATCGCCGGCCCCGGCGACTATCGCGTCGACGTCGCGCCGGACGGTGCGAGCACGACGGTCACCGTGCGCAGCGGCAACGCAACCGTCTACGGCAGCAACGGCCAGTACCCGCTGTCGCCCGGACAGCAGGTCGTGTTCACCGGCACCGACCTGCAGGTCGCCCAGCAAGCGGCCGCGCCGGCGCCGGACCCGCTCGACCAGTGGGCCGCGAGCCGCGACGCGGCCGAGCAACGCTCGGTGTCGGCCCGCTACGTGTCGCGCGACATTCCGGGCTACCAGGATCTCGACGCGAACGGCACGTGGCGCGAAACGCCGAACTACGGTGCGGTATGGGTGCCGAACGACACGCCGGCCGACTGGGCGCCGTATCACGACGGGCACTGGATCTGGCAGGCGCCGTGGGGCTGGACCTGGGTCGACGATGCGCCGTGGGGCTTCGCGCCGTACCACTACGGCCGCTGGGCCTACGTCGACGACAGCTGGGCCTGGGTGCCCGGCCCGATGGTCGTCAGCCAGCCGCCCGCCTATGCGCCGGCGCTCGTCGCGTTCGTGGGCGGCGGCGGCGGGCCCGACTGGAGCGTCGCATTGACGGTCGGCGGCATCGCGGCGGCCGGCTGCGCGTGGTTCGCGCTGGGGCCGGGCGAACCGTGGCATCCCGGCTGGGGCGGCTGGAGCCCGCACTACTACGAGCGCGTGAACCGCAACATCGTCGTGAACAACGTGACGGTCAACAAGACGGTGAACATCACGAACATCAACAAGACCTACGTGAACTTCCGCGCGCCGCATGCGATCACCGCCGTGCCGGCCGCCGCGTTCGTCCACGGTCAGCCGGTCGCGCGCGTCGCACAGCACGTCGACCCGCGGCAATGGCGCAACGCACACGTGATGCCGGGTACGCCGGGCATTGCGCCGGTGCGGCAGAGCTTCACCGGCGGTCTGCGCACGGCCGCCTACCGGCCGCCGCCGGCGCTCGGACAACACCCGTTCGTCGCGACGCGCAATCCGGCCGTGCCGCCCGCCTATCGCGACCAGGCGGCCGCGCAGCTCGCGCGCCAGGGAGCGCGCGTGCCCGGTGCGGGTGCGCCGGTCGTGAAGACCAGCGTGCCGGCCGACTACACGCCGCGGCCGGTCCACGTACCCGGCAACCCGGCCGGCGGCGCGTGGGCGATGCGCAACGTGCGGCTCGTGAATCCGCACGGGCCGGTCGTGCAGCCCGCGCATGGGGCGACTGCCGGCCAGCCGGCTGCGGGGATGGCACAAGCGGCCCGGCCCGGCGTGCCGACGCCGAACGCACGTATGCCGGGCGCGCCTGAACCGGGCGCACGGAGCGAACCTGCGCCGGGCATGCCCAACGGCGAGCGGACGCCGAACGCAGCAGCGCCGAACGCCGCGCACTTCGCGAACGGCGCCGCGGCCCAAGCGCCCGGCCCCGCTCAGCATCAGGCCGTGGGCGCCGGCAATGGCGCCCCGCATCCGCCGACGGCCGGCAACAGCCCGGCCGCGCACGACGGCGCGCATGCCGCAGCTGCGCCTGCGCCCGTCTGGATGCAGCCGCATACTCCGATGGACCGGCAGCGCCCGAACCCGCCGACGGCGCTGCACGCTGCCGGACAGAACGCGCTGCCGCCGGTCCGCGCTGCAGCGCCGACGCCGCGTCCGCAAACCCCGGCCGGCGCGCAACCGGGCGAGCGGCAGCCCACGCCGCACGAAGCACCGCAGCCCCGCTTCGACACGTCCGCGCAGATGCAGCAGCCGCGTCCGCACGCCGATTTCGCGGCGCCGGCCCAGCATGGGCAACCGCACGCCGAACGCCCGGCGCCCGCGCCGCAGCCGCGCGCCGACTTCGCGCAGCCCGCGCCGCACCGCGAAGTCGCGCCGCCGCATGTGAGCGAGTACCGGCCGCCGGCGCCCGTCGTGCATGAGATGCCGCGGCCGCAACCGGCGCCGCGCATGGAGCCGCGACCGTCGATGCCCGCGCCGCACGTGGAGCCCCGCCCGCAGCCGGCGCCGCACGTCGAAGCGCCGCATCCGAGCAACCCACCGCCCGCCGCCCACGAGGAGCGACACCGCCAGTAACCGGCGGCGCAGCAAACGAAAAGGCCCGACCGTTCCCGGTCGGGCCTTCGTCATTCCGTCGTGCGCGCCGCGCTACGCGGCGTACGGCCTTGCGTCGCCGCTCAGACCGCCATCGGCGCGCTCAGCGGCTCATGATGCCGATAGCCGACGAGCGAGAAGTCCGACGGCTCGATCAGCTCGAGCCACTCCGGCGCATAGACGCCCGTCTTCGCGTAGTCGGGCACGCGCTCGGCGATCTCGAGCCGCGGGCTGTCGTACGGCTCGCGCGTGAGCTGCTGCTGCAGCATGTCGAGCTGGTTCTCGTAGATGTGCGCGTCGCCGATGAAGTACGTGAACCAGCGCGGCGTATAGCCGGTCAGCCGCCCCACCAGCGACAGCAGCGCGGCGCCTTCGGTCAGGTTGAACGGCGTGCCGAGCCCGACGTCGTTGCTACGGATGTACAGGCACAGCGAAATCTCGCGCTTCGCGGCGTTCGGCAGGAACTGATACAGCAGATGGCAAGCGGGCAATGCGATCTGGTCGAGCACGGCCGGGTTCCACGCATGAAACAGGATGCGACGGTCGGACGGGTTCTCGATGATCGTGTCGAGGCACTGGCGCAGCTGGTCGATCGCCTTGTAGAGCAGCACCTTCGGCGCACCGTCTTCGTCGAACTGCGTGACGATCCGGAAGCCGCGGCGCGTCGCGTCGGCGATCTGCGCGTCGGCGCTCGCGTCCAGCACCTTGTAGCCGGGCCATTGCCGCCATTGCACGCCGTACACGTCGCCGAGATCGTCGACGCCGCGACGGTAAGGATTCGCGAGCCACTGCGCGTTGTCGTTCGCGTTCGCGTCCCACACCTTGCAGCCGAGCGCACGGAAATCGGCCGCGCTGCGCGATGCACGCAGGAACCCGACCAGCTCGCCGATCGCCGACTTGAACGCGAGCTTCTTCGTCGTCACGGCCGGAAAGCCTTGCTGCAGGTCGAAGCGCAGCATCGCGCCGGGCATGCTGATGGTACGGATTCCCGTGCGGTTCTCCTGCCAGGTGCCGGTGTCGAGGATGGTGCGAACGAGGTCGAGGTACTGTTTCATGCGGGTTCCTTCGGCCGCGAGGGCGGCCGTACCCGCCAATTTTAGCAAGCGTGGCGAGAAACCTCCGGCAGCGGCGGCGTGAAGCCGCCGAGCGGGTCGCCGCGGTCGCGCATCCCGTGCGCGCACATCAGCCGGTACAGCGTGACGCGCGACACGCCGAGCTCGCGCGCCGCGTCCGCAAAACGGCCGCGGTGACGCAGCAGCGCCTGCTCGATCGCCTGCCGCTCGGCGGCCTCCCGCGCCTCGTTCAGCGACACGGGCGCGAGCACCGCGAACTCGTTCAGCTCGAGATCGGCCGCGGTGATCATCCGCCCCTCCGACATCACGATCGCCCTGCGCACGCGATTGATCAGCTCGCGCACGTTGCCCGGCCACGCGTAGCCGTACAGCGCGGCGATCGCATCCGGCGAGAAGCCGCGCAGCCGGCGGTGCGCATCGCCCTTGAAACGTTCGAGCATGTGACGCGCGAGCAACTCGATGTCCTTGCCGCGCGCGCGCAGCGGCGGCTCCTCGATCTTCAGCACGCACAGACGATGGTAGAGGTCCTCGCGAAAGCGCCCTTCGCGCAACGCCGCTTCCATGTCCACGTGCGTCGCGCAAATCACGCGCACGTCGACCGGCACCGACACGTGCGCGCCGAGCCGCTCGATCTTGCCCTCCTGCAGAAACCGCAACAGGCTCGCCTGGCTCTCGAACGGCAGGTCGCCGATCTCGTCGAGGAACAGCGTGCCGCCGTTCGCGGCCTCCACGCGGCCGACCTTGCGCTGGGTCGCACCGGTGAACGCGCCGCGCTCGTAGCCGAACAGTTCGGCCTGCAGCAGCGTCGACGGAATCGCGCCGCAGTTGATCGCGACGAACGGCCCCGGCGCGCGCGTCGAGCGCTCGTGAATTGCCGCGGCAGTCAGCTCCTTGCCGGTGCCCGATTCGCCGGAGATGAACACGGGCGCATCGGTGGTAGCCACACGGCGGATCGTCCTGAACAACCCGAGCATCGCGTCGCAGGTGCCGACCATTTCGCCTTCGGAGCGCCCGGCGCCCACCGGCGCCGCCGCCGTTGCCGCCGCGTCCGCCAGCGCGATCATCCCGTGCGCATGGCCGACGGTCTCGACGATGCGCGCCGTCTCGTACGGCATCGTCACGTAGTCGAAGCAATAGTCGCGGATCAGATGCCGCAGCGTGGCGTCCTGCAGCTGGCCGCGCCGGGTCGCCGCGATCCAGCCGATGTGCTGGATGCTCAGGCACGCCTCGAGCTCGCGCAGCTCGGCGGGCTTGAAGCCCGGCGAGAAATCGAGCAGGCCGGCCGTCGCAACGCCGTGCTGCACGACGCGGCGAACGTCGCGCACCGATTCCGCGAGATCGACGCGCCAGCCGCGTTCGTCGAAATAGCCGCGCAATGCATCGTCCGGCTCGCGCGAGAAATAGATTACGTGCCGCTGCTCGGCTTCCATGTGCTCACCCCGTTCATCAACCGTCTAACGATTGCCGCACACGTCAAGCGACGTGCGAAAAGGATCGAATCGGGGCAGCCGAAGCAGCTCGATTCGCCATGCCGATACGCGACCACGTCGGGCCGCGCATGATGGCGCTTATCTCGCGTCCACTATTTTTCTGATCAACACAGCTTGTTATAGGCGCTGAATACGACAGGTCGGTTGCAGCGCGAAGCGGCGAACGGCCAAATCGCTCGATGGTCGATGCAAGTCAATCCTCTGCATAAAACCGCTACGCAGCGGCCATCCAATGCATCGACACACGCACTGATTTTCATCCGTGAAGCGAGTCGATTGAATCCGCAGTATTCCCGAGCCCCGCCGTTTCACGACTGAAACATTTCCCGGCATTTTCGCGCGCCATTCACGATGCATATCGCTCAATCGCAGGCGCGACAACCGATCGCGTTCGATGGCATGCATTTCGCTGAATCATCACGAAGCGGAGAAGGTGGCCATGCGAACACGTTTTTCATTGCCTTGCGTGCGGCTCGTGATTGCGTTCGCGCTCGCGTGCCCGTTCACATCGGTGTGCGCGCAACAACGCGCGATGCACGAGCGCGCGGTGCCGGCCGGCGACGGCCTGCGGCACGACGGCGCGGGTGGCTTCGAGCTGGTCGCCGCCGTCGGAGCGCGGTCGACCGACGCGCTGTCGGTGACGTTGTGGGACGAACTCGCGCGGCCGACGCCACCGCCCGCTCCGTTGCCGCTGCCCGTCGATACGCAGCACGCGATGGCCGGCGGCACGACGCATCGCACGCATCAATAGCCGGTACACGACCTCGCATGCCGGCCACTCGATGAGCATCCCGTATCGAACGCCCGCTGCAGACCGTGCGACCCGCGTCGCCGTCGCGACGCGCAGCTTTTCTGTGTCCGTCCCCCGGCGGGCACTCTTTTTATTCGACGCGCGGCGGCGCCGATGCGCGTGCATCGGCACGGCGCTGACGGCGCCGCCGTTCCGGTAGAATCGGCGCCATTCCGCTTCACTTCTCCCCGACCTTCATGACGACGTTGACCCTGATCGTCGCGCGTGCCCGCAACGGCATCATCGGCCGCGACAACCAGTTGCCCTGGAAACTTCCCGAAGACCTCGCGTTCTTCAAGCGCACGACGATGGGCGCGCCGATCGTGATGGGCCGCAAGACCCACGAGTCGATCGGCCGCCCGCTGCCGGGCCGTCGCAACATCGTCGTGACGCGCGATCCCGCGCGCCGCTTCGACGGCTGCGACACCGTCACGTCGCTCGCCGACGCGCTCGCGCTCGCGTCGCGCGACGGCGCCGCCGAAGCGTTCCTGATCGGCGGTGCGCAGCTTTATGCGGAAGGCCTGATGCTCGCGGACAAGCTGATCGTCACCGAAATCGATGCGGACTTCGACGGCGACGCGGCGTTCCCCGCGCCCGACCCCGCGCACTGGCGCGAAGTCTCGCGCGACCCGCATCAGGCCGCCGCGCCGAACACGTTCGGCTACGCGTTCGTCGTCTACGCGCGCAAGCGCGACTGACGCGCGGCACACGACAAAAAGCCCGACCGGTGCATGCGCGCCGGTCGGGCTTTTCATTTGGTCGCGGCCGACGCCGCGCCGCTTACTGCCCTGCGATCGTCATCTGCTCGATCAGCACCGAGCCGGTTTCCTTCGTGCCGCGCACGAGCGAATCCGCACCGATCGCGACGATGTGGCGGAACATCTCCTGCAGCGTGCTCGCGACCGTGATTTCCTCGACCGGATACTGGATCACGCCGTTCTCGACCCAGAAGCCGGCCGCGCCGCGCGAATAATCGCCGGTGACGTAGTTCACGCCCTGCCCCATCAGTTCGGTCAGCAGCAGACCGGTGCCGAGCTTCTTGAGCATCGCGTCGAAATCGTCGCCCGGCTGCGTGTTCGAGCTGCGCAGCGCGAGGTTGTGCGAGCCGCCTGCGTTGCCGGTCGTCTGCGTGCCGAGCTTGCGCGCCGAATAGGTCGACAGGAAATACCCCTCGACGACGCCGTCCTTGACGACGCTGCGCGCGCGCGTGCGCACGCCTTCCTCGTCGAACGGCGCGCTGCCCATCGCGCGCGGCACGTGCGGATCCTCGACGACCTGCACGTGCGGCGCGAACACCGGCTTGCCGAGGCTGTCGACCAGGAACG
The DNA here is from genome assembly GCF_004368385.1 of Burkholderia sp. B10. NCBI lineage: Bacteria > Pseudomonadati > Pseudomonadota > Betaproteobacteria > Burkholderiales > Burkholderiaceae > Burkholderia > Burkholderia sp. B10. The sequence goes on from NZ_PQMX01000013.1 coordinate 100,065, forward strand.
ACGTCTTGCGGTACAGCGCGCCGCCGCTCACCGCCTGCACGAAGGCGCCGAGCAGGCCGGCCGCGAGCGGCGCCTCGAACAGCACCGGAACCTTGCGCGTGTCGAGACGGCGCGCGCCCATCCGCGCGAGCGCACGCTCGGCCGCGTAGCGCCCGACGGCTTCGGGCGCCGCGAGATCGACGGCGCTGCGCTTCGACGTGTACCAGTCGTCGCGCTGCATGTGCCGGCCGCTGCCGGCGATCGGCGCGCAGGCGATGTAGTGGCGCGAGTACGGATAGCCGGCGAGGAAGCCGCGCGACGTCGCGAGCACGAACTGCGAATGCTGCGCCGATACGCTCGCGCCTTCCGAGTTGCGGATCTGCGGGCTGACCGCGAACGCGGCATCTTCCGCGCGGCGCGCGAGCTCGACGGCTTCGTCGGCCGTCAGCGCCCACGGGTGATAGAGATCGAGATCGCGCGGGTCGGTCTCGAGCAGCTCGGCTTCGGCGAGGCCGGCCGCATCGTCCTCGGCCGTGAAGCGCGCGATGTTGTACGCGGCGGCGACCGTGTCCTTGATCGCGGCCGGCGAGAAGTCCGACGTGCTCGCGTTGCCGCGCTTCTTGCCGATGAACACCGTCACGCCGACCATCTTGTCGCGGTTGTGCTCGATCGTCTCGACCTCGCCGCGGCGCACCGACACCGACAGGCCGTCGCCTTCGGAGATTTCGGTCGCGGCGTCGGTCGCGCCGAGAGCCTTCGCATGGCGAAGGATGTCCGAGGCAATTTCTTTGAGCTGGTCCTGCGTGTGCGGGAAATAGCGCGCTTGTACGTCGAGATTGGCTGCCATCGTCGTGATATCCGGTGGCGGGCGACACGCCCGCATGATCAAAATGTTGCGTATCCCGCGATCATAGCAAGGTCCGCGGCCGCGCACCGACAAGCTTGGGGCATGCGCGCCGCGATACAATGCCGCCCATGACACGCAAAACCCGAATCCAGCCGATCGAGCATGCCGACGACGACGTCGACAACGGCTACGATCGCCCCAGCAAATCCCAGTTGAAACGCGAGATGCACGCGCTGCAGGAGCTCGGCCAGGCGCTGGTCGACCTGCCGAAGGACGCGCTCAAGCGGATGCCGATGCCGGAAGCCCTCGCGGACGCCGTGCGCGAGGCGCGCCGGATCACCGATCACGAAGGCAAGCGCCGCCAGCTTCAGTACGTCGGCCGCGTGATGCGCTCGCTGACCGACGACGAAACGGCGGCGCTGCGCACCGCGCTCGACGCGCAGCGCGGCGTCAACAAGGCCGCCACCGCGCGCCTGCACTGGATCGAGCGCACGCGCGAGCAGCTGCTCGCCAACGACGACGCGCTCACCGAATTCCTGCGCCAGCACCCGGAAGCCGACATCCAGGAAGGCCGCACGCTGATCCGCAATGCCCGCAAGGAAGCGCAGCAAGGCAAGCCGCCGCGCTATTTCCGCGAGTTGTTCCAGTGGATCAAGACCGCGAGCGGGTCGGACGACGCCGACGCCGATGCGGACGAAGCGGCCGGCGAAGCCGGAGACGACCATGACGACGAAGCGTAATCACCCGGACGAGCTCGTGGTCGGCCTCGTGTCGATCAGCGACCGCGCGAGCGCGGGCGTCTACGAGGACAAGGGGATTCCGGCGCTGCAGGAATGGCTCGCGGCCGCGCTGCGCTCGCCGTGGCGCGCCGAGACGCGGCTGATCCAGGACGACGCGCCGACGATCTCCGCGACGCTCGCCGAGCTGGTCGACGTCGCCGGCTGCGATCTGGTGCTGACGACCGGCGGCACCGGCCCCGCGCGCCGCGACGTGACGCCGGAAGCCACGCTGGCCGTCGCGACGAAGGAAATGCCGGGGTTCGGCGAACAGATGCGGCAGATCAGCCTGAACTTCGTACCGACGGCGATTCTGTCGCGGCAGGTCGCGGTGATCCGCGAGACCGCCGACCACGCCGCACTGATCATCAATCTGCCCGGTCAGCCGAAGTCGATCCGGGAAACGCTCGAAGGGCTGCGCGATGCCGACGGCAAGTCGACCGTGCCCGGCATCTTTGCGGCGGTGCCCTATTGCATCGACCTGATCGGCGGCCCGTACGTCGAGACCGACGACGCGGTGGTCGCCGCGTTCCGGCCGAAAAGCGCGCGGCGCTGAACGCGCGCCGCGTGCGCGGCGCCGTTCAGGCGGCCGATGCGGGCGCAGCCGGAATCAGGAAGTGCTCGCGGTAGTACTTCAGCTCGTCGATCGACTCGTGGATGTCGGCGAGCGCCGTGTGCATCGCGCGCTTCTGGAAGCCCTTGTAGATCGCGGGCTGCCAGCGGCGGCACAGCTCCTTGAGCGTGCTGACGTCGAGGTTGCGGTAGTGGAAGAAGCGCTCGAATTCCGGCATCCAGCGCGCCATGAAGCGGCGGTCCTGGCAGATCGAGTTGCCGCACATCGGCGATTTGCCGGGCGACACGTAGTCGGCCAGAAACGCCTGCAGTTGCGCGGCGGCTTGCGCTTCGGTCACGGTCGACGCGCGCACGCGATCGATCAGCCCCGAACGGCCGTGCGTGGACTTGTTCCAGTCGTCCATCTTCGCGAGCGTTTCGTCGCTCTGGTGGATCGCGAACACGGGCCCTTCCACCGCGATGTCGAGCGTGGAATTGGTCACGACGACGGCGATCTCGATGATGCGGTCGTTATCCGGATCGAGGCCGGTCATCTCCATGTCGAGCCAGACGAGGTTCAGTTCGTTGCGCACGAGCGCGGGCTGGCTGGCGGAAGCGGCGATATCGGTCATGAGTCATCCTGGCAAATGGCGGACGGCGCATGGCGCCGCCCGGGCGGCCGGCATCGCGTGAGCGGCCCCGGTCCGCAAGCACATATAATTCTCGCATAGAACCCTTTGGCGCCTTCGATGTCACCCTTTTCGTTCACCCTGCTGTTCGCGATCGCCGTGCTCGCGATGGTCGTCACCAAGCTGTGGCTCGCGTCGCGGCAGATCCGCTTCGTCGCCGCGCACCGCAACGGCGTACCCGTGCAATTCAGCGCGACCATCGCGCTGAGCGCCCACCAGCGTGCGGCCGATTACACGGTCGAGCGCACACGGCTCGCGATGGCCGAGATCGTCGTCAGCGCGGCCGTGCTGGTCGGGCTGACGCTGCTCGGCGGCGTCGGCGCGCTCGACACGCTGCTGACCGGCTGGTTCGGTCGCGGCTACGGCCAGCAGGTCGCGCTCGTCGCCGCGGTGCTCGCGATCACGAGCGTCATCGACGTGCCGTTCGAGTACTACCGCCAGTTCGGCATCGAGCAGCGCTTCGGCTTCAACCGGATGACGCGGCGCCTGTTCTTCACCGACATGCTGAAAAACACGCTGCTCGGCGCCGTGCTCGGCCTGCCGCTGCTGTTCGTCGTGCTGTGGCTGATGAACCAGGCCGGCAGCCTGTGGTGGCTGTGGACCTGGGTCGTCTGGGTCGTGTTCCAGATGCTCGTGCTGCTGATCTACCCGACCTTCATCGCGCCGCTCTTCAACAAGTTCGAACCGCTGAAGGACGACGCGCTGCGCACCCGCATCGAAGCGCTGATGAAGCGTTGCGGCTTCGCGGCCAAGGGGCTGTTCGTGATGGACGGCAGCCGCCGCTCGGCGCACGGCAATGCGTACTTCACCGGCTTCGGCGCCTCGAAGCGGATCGTGTTCTTCGACACGCTGCTCGCGCGGCTGTCCGGACAGGAAATCGAAGCGGTGCTGGCGCACGAGCTCGGCCACTTCAAGCGTCGCCACGTGATGAAGCGCATGCTCGTGTCGTTCGTGCTGAGCCTCGTGCTGCTCGCCCTGCTCGGCTGGCTCGCGCAGCGCGCGTGGTTCTATACGGGGCTCGGCGTCACGCCGTCGCTCGACTCGAGCAACGCAGGCGCCGCGCTCGTGCTGTTCTTCCTCGCGATTCCGGTGTTCCTGTTCTTCGCGACGCCGTTCAGCAGCCTCACGTCGCGCAAGCACGAGTTCGAAGCCGACGCGTTCGCCGCGAGCCAGACCGACGCGCAGGATCTCGTCAGCGCGCTCGTGAAGCTCTACGAGGACAATGCGTCGACGCTGACGCCCGACCCCGTCTACACGGCCTTCTATTACTCGCATCCGCCGGCTTCGCAGCGGATCGATCGCCTGATGCGACACGCATGAGCCGACCGACTTCCCGCAAGCCCGCCGCGCGCGCGGCCGGCGCAGCGCGCGTCGAAGGCCGCGTGATCGCCGCGCACGGGCGCCATTACATCGTCGCCCCCGACGACGGCGGCCCGATGCTCCAGTGTTTCCCGCGCGGCAAGAAGAGCGAGATCGCGGTCGGCGACCGCGTCGTGTACGAGCATGCGTCGGCCGATCAGGGCGTGATCGTCGAGATCGGCGAGCGGCGCAATCTGCTGTACCGCTCCGACCAGTTCAAGTCGAAGCTGTTCGCGGCGAACCTCGACCAGTTGCTGATCGTGCTCGCGACCGAACCGTACTTCAGCGAGGACCTGCTCGGCCGCGCGCTGATCGCGGCCGAAGCGAACGAACTGAAGCCGCTCGTCGTGCTGAACAAGATCGACGTCGAGGCGGCGCTGCCGGTCGCGCGCGAGCGCCTCGCGCCCTATCGCGCGCTCGGCTACGACGTGCTCGAGCTGTCGGTCAAGGGCGCGCCCGACGAGGCGCGCGCGCAGCTGATGCCGCACCTGGCCGGACATTCGACGATCCTGCTCGGCCAGTCGGGGATGGGCAAGTCGACGCTGGTGAACCTGCTCGTGCCGGATGCCGAAGCCGCGACGCGCGAGATCTCGGCGGCGCTGAACAGCGGTCGCCACACGACGACGTTCACGCGCCTCTATCCGCTCGACGGCGGCGGCGCGCTGATCGACTCGCCCGGTTTCCAGGAATTCGGCCTGTACCATCTGACCGAAGGGCGCCTCGAGCGCGCGTTCCCGGAATTCCGGCCGTTGCTCGGCGATTGCCGTTTCTATAATTGTCATCATCTGCACGAGCCCGGATGCGCGATTCTCGCCGCGGTGTCCGACGGCCGCATTGCGCCGTCGCGCCATGCGCTGTACGCGCAGCTGGTGCACGAGGCAAGCCAGATCGTCCGCTGACGTCGCGGCGGACGGGAAGACGTCCGGCCCGGAAAGGCCGGCCTTTACCGACAGGAGCCGCGATGCGTTTCAAGGCCCCCGATCTCGCGACCGCGCAGCACTGGGCCAACGTGCTGCAGGCAGCCGGCATCGGCTGCGAACTGCACAACCGCTATGCGACCGGCGCGCTGGGCGGCTTGCCCGCCGACGCGTGCGCGCCCGAGCTGTGGCTCGACGACGAACGCGACGACGCGCTCGCGCGGCGGCTGCTCGACGCGGCCGCCGATGGCCCGCCCGCCGACGCCGCGCCGTGGCGTTGCCGCCAATGCGGCGAAACGCTCGGCGCGCAGTTCACCGCGTGCTGGCAATGCGGCGCCGCCCGCGATCCGCTCGCCGACTGAACGCACCGCACCGCATCGCGCCACAGTGAAAAGGCCGGCATCGAGCCGGCCTTGGTTCATCGCGCAGCGGGGATTACGTCACGAAACCCACACGGCCAGCGTCAGCATCAGCAGCAGGATCATCCACAGGATCACCGCGCGCCACACGAGGCCGACCGCCGATTGCAACGTGCGCGGCGTGCAGTCGTCGCCGACCGTCACCGGACCGCTGTCGCCGACCGCGAGCGCGTCGAGGCTCGACGGCTCCGCGAGCGGCCCGGCCAGACGCGCGCCCAGCGCGCCGCTGCCAGCGGCGAGCAGGACGCCGTCGTTCGCATCGGGCCACTGGCGCGTGTGATTGCGCCACGCGTAGATCGCATCCTCGAAGTTGCCGACGATCGCAAAGCCGAGCGCGGTCAGCCGCGACGGAATCCAGTCGATCACGAAGAACGCGCGTTGCGCGAAGGTCGAGAACGCAGCCGTGCGTTCGTCGCCCGGCGTCGACCAGCTGCGCGCGAGATATTCGGAGATCCGGTACAGCACGGCGCCTGCGGGACCGAGCGGCAGCACGTACCAGAAGAACACGCCGAACACGTGCCGATGCGATGCAACGACCGCATGGATCAGCGTGTGCCGGACGATTTCGCTGACCGGCATGTCGACCGTATCGAGGCCCGTCCACTCGTGCAGGATCTCACGCGCGCGCGGCACGTCATCGTTGTTGAGCGCGAGATGGATGTCGGTGAAGTAATGGCTGAACTGGCGAAAGCCGAGCGTGAAATAGACGACGGCGACGTTCCAGATGAATGCGAGCACGAAGCTCACCTTGTACAACAGGAAGTAGACCAGCGCGACGATCAGCACCCACGGCAGCACGACTGCGAGCCATGCGAGCACGCCGTGTTTCTGCTTGCCGGCGTCGAGGCCATGTGCGACGGTTTCCGCATGAAACTGGAACAGCGCGAACACCGGATTGCTCGGCGACAACGCGCGTACCTGTTCGATGATGAGAGCGAGGAGAACCGAAAAGAAAGTCATACGTGCGCCGTCTTCGGAGTTATGTCACTTTTTTGCATAACGATAGCACAGCGTAAGCTGCAGCATGCTGTCGGCGCGGGCTCGCGACGGCGGTGCACGGGCGCGCGGCTAGGCGCGACGCTAGCCGGCGGCCAAGAAGCGGTACAGATTGCGCAACATGCCGGCAGTTGCGCCCCAGATGAAGTAATGCCCGGCCGCTTCGACGCTCGGATAAGGCATCGCAAAAAAACGACGCTCGCCGCCTTCCCATCGGAACACGCGCACCTGGTGGTTCGCGGGGCTCATCAGGAACGCCAGCGGCACCTCGAAGATCTCGGCGACCTCGAGCGTGTCGGCCTGCACGGTAAACGGCGGATGCACGAGCCCGACAATGGGCGTCACGCAGAAGCCGGTGCCGGTCAGGTAGTCGGGCAGCGCACCGAGGATCTCGACCGGCTCGGCGGCCAGCCCGATTTCTTCGTTGGCCTCGCGCAATGCAGTGGCGACCGCATCGCGGTCGTACGGCTCGCGACGCCCGCCGGGAAAGCTGATCTGTCCGGCATGATCGTTCAGGTGATCGGCACGCTGGGTCAGCAGCACGGTGAGGCCGGTTTCGCGCGCCACGAGCGGCACGAGGACGGCGGCGCTACGCGGGTCGACGCCTTCCTGCAGCCGCGCCTCGCCCGGCTCGACGCTCCATTCGAGCGTACGCGCGAATCGTTCGCGCAGGCCGGACGGCGTCAGCAACCGTGAATCGATGGACGGCAAGCCGGTGCCGGTGCCTTCGACCGGCAGCACTTCGGGATCAATGATGGGGCGGCGATTCAATGGGACTCTCGGGTTCGCGTGTCGTATCGAGCATATTGTCGCGCCAGAATGAAAAAAGCACCCGGTTGGGTGCTTTTTCCTTACAGATCTTACTCTTGGGAAGCGGCTGCCGTGCGATCCTTCGACACCAGCTTTTCCTTGATTCGAGCCGACTTGCCCGAACGCTCGCGCAGGTAGTACAGCTTCGCACGACGCACGTCACCGCGACGCTTCACGACGATGCTCGCCAGCAGCGGCGAGTAGGTCTGGAACGTACGCTCGACGCCTTCGCCCGACGAGATCTTGCGGACGATGAAGTTCGAGTTCAGGCCGCGGTTGCGAATCGCGATCACGACGCCTTCGTAAGCCTGAACGCGCTTGCGGTTACCTTCAACCACGTTCACGTTCACGATCACCGTATCGCCCGGGGCGAATTCGGGGATCGTCTTGCCGGCGAGCGCGCGCTCGATCTCTTCCTGCTCAAGTTTTGCAATCAGATTCATCACTGACTCCTAAAGCCATCTTGTCGGCGTTTGCGCCCGCCTGCTTCCAGGCCTGGCCCCGATAGAGGATGGATTCACATCTGGCGCCGCGCACGCATGCCCGGCACCGCCATTTCCCGCCCGCGAAACCGCCTCAGGAGGCGTTTTTCGCTTCGCGTGCGAGGTTCGCAAGCCACGCCTCGTCGGCGCGGCTCAGCAACTTCTCGCGGCGCGCCCGGACGATCAGGTCCGGCCGCTTCCGCAACGTGTTTCTCAATGCTTCCTGGCGCCGCCACTTCTCGATCTCGGCATGATGCCCGCCGAGCAGCACGTCCGGCACGCGCATCCCCTCGTATTCCTCGGGGCGCGTGTAATGCGGACAATCGAGCAAGCCGTCGACGAAGCTGTCCTGCACGGCCGACTGCGCATCGTTCAGCACGCCGGGCAACAGACGCACGACCGCATCCATCATCGCCATCGCCGGGAGCTCGCCGCCGGACAGCACGAAATCGCCGAGACTGATTTCCTCGTCCACACATCGGTCGAGCAGACGCTGATCGATCGCCTCGTAACGGCCGCACAGCACGACGACGCCTGGCTCCTGCGCCATGCGCACCGCACGTTCGTGCGTGAAAGGCGCGCCCTGCGGCGACATCATCACCACGCGCGTGCTCGCGATGCCCTGCTCCGCCTGCGCCGCCTTCGCGGCGCCGATCGCAGCCTCGAGCGGCTTTGCGAGCATCACCATGCCCGGACCGCCGCCGTACGGACGATCGTCGATCGTGCGGTAGTTGTCCGTCGTGAAATCACGCGGATTCCAGGTGCGCAGCCCGAAGCGCTCCTGCTTCACGGCCCGGCTGGTGATACCCCAGTCGGTCAGCGCACGGAACATCTCGGGAAAGAGCGTGACGACATCGAACTGCACCGCGCGCTCCGTAGCCTGGTTCATTTAGTAATCGGCTTCCCAGTCGACGACGATGCGACGGGCCGCCTGATCCACCGTTTTGACATATACGCCGACGAACGGAATCAGCCGCTCGTCGGTGGCCGGCGCACCATCCTTGCCGACCGTCGGATACTCGACGCGCAGGATCGAATGCACGCCGTTGTCGATCATCCCGCTGACCTTCCCGAGTGACACCGATTGCTCGTTGACCACCTCGAGGCCGATCAGGTCGACCCAATAGAATTCGTCCGCGGCCAACGCCGGGAAATCTTCCCGGCGCACGAACACGCGAAAGCCGCGCATAGCCAGCGCGGCATCGCGGTCGCCGACACCCGCGGGTTGCGCGACGACCGTGTCGCCGTGCGTCTTCGACTGCAGAATGCGGACGGACAACCGCTCTCCGCCGCGTTCGAGCCACCAGCGACGCGCGCTGAGCAGCGCATCGCCGCCGCGACCGGCGTCGGCATGCGCCGCCACCTTGATCCAGCCTTTCAGGCCGTACGCGTCGACCACGGCGCCGACCTCGACTGCATCGTCGGGCCAGTCCTGCGCCGCTTCGAGGCTACCTTGCTCGGCAGCCGCACCGGTGCTCGCGGCAGCGCCGCGCTCGACCGGCTTGCGGACGAATGCGCCAAACGACGCTCGCCCGCGCCTTGCATTACCGGAATCGTGACCGGACATCAATGCTCCTTGCAGCCGGTACGACCGGTACGCCGCGCCATGTTAGGCAGCCGGCTGCGCCTTTTGCGCTTCCTTCACGAGACGCTGGACGGTCGGCGACAGTTGCGCGCCAACACCTTGCCAGTACGTCAGACGATCCTGAGCAATACGCAGCGATTCGCCCTTCGTGGCGACCGGGTTGTAGAAGCCGACGCGCTCGATGAAGCGACCGTCACGACGGTTGCGCGAATCGGTAGCGACGATGTTGTAGAACGGGCGCTTCTTCGAGCCGCCACGAGCCAGACGGATGATAACCATATGAAATCCTTCGGGAAAACCGGGTTCGAAACTACTGAAACGTGCGATTATAGCCGGAAACCAAAGCCACAACAAACACTTACGCGCAAAAATTCGACGGACGCGTTGTGGGGCCGGCATACAATCGTCGTGTCCGTGACGCCGCCCGATGCCATGCCGCCCTTTCGCGCCATCCCGACACACCGCACGCAGCCCCATCTCGCCGGCTTGCTGGCCGGTCTCGTGCTGTGCGTCGCGTCTGCGACGGCCTGCGCCGCGCCGCCGGTGCGCGAACTGGTCGCGCCGCCCGGTTTTCGCGTCGAGCTGCTGACCGACGCGGTCCCGGCCGCCCGCGAAATGGCGTGGTCGCCGCGCGGCATTCTATATGTCGGTACGCGGGAAGGCCGCGTGCATGCATTCGTGATGCGCGACGGCCGGATCGTCGCCCGCCACGTGGTCGCCACCGGCCTCGACATGCCGGTGGGCGTCACCTATCGGGACGGCACGCTGTTCATCTCCGCTGTGTCGCGCATCCTGCGCATCGAACACATCGACGACCGCCTCGCCGCGCCACCCGCGCCGGCGGTCGTGACCGACGCACTGCCGACCGATCACCATCACGGCTGGAAATTCATCGCGTTCGGGCCCGACGGCAAGCTCTACGTGCCGGTCGGCGCGCCGTGCAACGTGTGCGCCGCCGATCGCAACCGATACGCGCTCATCGCCCGCATGAACGCCGACGGCAGCGGCCGCGAGGTATTTGCGCGCGGCGTGCGCAATACGGTCGGCTTCGCGTGGCATCCCGATTCGGGCGACCTGTGGTTCACCGACAACGGCCGCGACCTGATGGGCGACGACCTGCCGGACGATGAACTGAATCGTGCGCCCCGCGCAGGCCTCGACTTCGGTTTTCCATACTGCCACGGCGGCGACACCCCCGACCCCGAATTCGGCGGCCCCGACGTGTGCCGCCGCTACGTGCCGCCGGTGCTGAAACTTGGCGCGCATGTCGCGGCGCTCGGGATGCGCTTCTACACGGGGCCGATGTTTCCCGCGTCGTACCGCAACAACATCTTCATTGCCGAACACGGTTCGTGGAATCGCAGCACGAAGGCCGGCTACCGCGTGATGCGCGTGGTGGTGTCGGCCGACGGCAGCCACGCGCGTCAGACTCCGTTCGTCACCGGCTGGCTGCGCGCGGACGGCTCCGTATGGGGACGCCCGACCGATGTGCTGCCGCTGCCCGACGGCTCGCTGCTCATCAGCGACGATTACGCGGGCGCCATCTACCGCGTCACCTATGCGGCACCTTGACGCAGGCAACCAGTGACCGCACCCGATCGCGCATCGTAGAATGCGTGCCGGGCCGCGCGCCCAGGCCGGTACGCCGGCCACCGATCCCCACGATAATTCCGCCGCCGCCCATGTCCAGCAGCACCGCCCCGTCCCGCCGCTTTCGCTCGAAGACGCTCACCGCCGCCCTCGCGTTCCTGTTCGGCTCGCTCGGCGCGCACCGCTTCTATCTGTACGGCTTTCGCGACGTGTACGGCTGGGCGCATCTGCTCGCGACGATCATCGGAATCCCGGGGTTCATGCTGCTCGCCGCGACTCAGCGCAGCGCGGGCCTCGGCTGGTGGCTCGCCGTGCCCGGCGCGATCTCGCTGCTGGCCGCGTTCCTCGCCGCGCTCGTCTACGGCTTGCGCCCCGACGAAAAGTGGGACGCGCAATTCAATGCCGATACGGGCAAGCACAGCCGCTCCGGCTGGACGGTGATCTTCGTCGTGATCTTCTCGCTGCTGATCGGCGCGTTCCTGCTGATGACCGCACTCGCCCTGTCGTTCCAGACGTACTTCGAGTCGCAAGTCGAAGCCGCCAAGCAGATTTCGCAATAAGCGCCGCCGCGCGCGTTCAGTTCAGAACAGATTCAGCTGCGTATCGTCGCGCGGCTTCGCGCGGCTCGCCGCCGCCAGCTGTGCGCTCACGCGCGCAGGCGCCGCAGCGCGAAACCGCGACATGTCGAGAATGCCGTTCCCGCGCTCGTTCAGCCCGAGCCGCTTGACGGCCTGGCGGAAGCGCTGACGCAACAGATCGGCCCAGATGCCCTCGCCCTTCATCCGCTTCGAAAAATCCGAGTCGTACTCCTTCCCGCCGCGCATGTCGCGCACGCGATTCATCACGCGCTCGGCGCGGTCCGGGAAATGCGCGGCCAGCCAGTTCTTGAACAACGGCGCGACTTCCCACGGCAGCCGCAGCACGATGTAGCTCGCATGTGTCGCGCCGGCATCCGCACAGGCCTCGAGGACGCGCTCCATGTCGGGCTCGGTGACGAACGGAATCATCGGTGCAATGCTGACGCCCACCGGCACCCCGGCGTCGCGCAGCGCGCGAATCGTGCGCAAGCGGCGCGCCGGCGTCGCCGCCCGCGGCTCGAGCGTGCGCGCGAGATCGGCGTCGAGCGTCGTGATGGTGACTGCGGCCATGACCTGACCGCGCTCGGCCATTGGCCCGAGCAGATCGAGATCGCGCTCGATCAGCGACGACTTCGTGATCGCGGCAAACGGCAGCCCGTGATCGTGCATCACCTCGATCACGCTGCGCGTGATGCGCAGATCGCGTTCGACCGGCTGATACGCATCGGTGTTGACGCCGAGCGCGATCGGCTCGGGCACAAAACGCTTGCGCGCGATCTCGCGCTCGAGCAATTCGGCGGCATTGACCTTCGCGTAGATGCGGCTCTCGAAATCGAGACCGGGCGACAGGCCGAGATAGCTATGCGTGGGCCGCGCGAAGCAGTAGATGCAGCCGTGCTCGCAGCCGCGATACGGATTGAGCGACACGCTGAACGGAATGTCCGGCGACTGATTGCGCGTGAGGATGCTCTTGGCCCGCTCCTCGAACACCTGCGTGCGCAACGGCGCGGGGAGATCGCCATCGTCCGCTTCGTGCGTCCAGCCGTCGTCCACCGCCTCGCGCAGCGCTGTCTCGTACCGCCCTTGCAGGTTGTCGACCGCGCCGCGCCCCTTGCGGGGCACGGGCGGCGCGATCGGAAATTCGTTGTCGGATCGACCGTCCATGCGCTCACCCATTCGCCTTCACCCAATACTGTACATTTATACAGTATTGGGTGAAGCATGCCAAGGAGGAGCCGAACGGAACCGACTACGCCGGCGCGGCCGCGGTCATTCGCCGACCGGAATCGTCATCGTCTCCTTGATCTCCTCCATCACGACATAGCTCTTCGACTGCACGGCGCCGGGCAGTTGCAGCAGGATGTCGCCGAGCAGCTTGCGATAGTCGGCCATCTCGCCGATGCGCGCCTTGATCAGGTAATCGAAGTCGCCCGACACGAGATGGCACTCGAGCACCTCGTCGATCTTCATCACTTCGCGGCGGAACTGCTCGAACATGTTGCCGCCCTTGTGGCCGAGCGTGATCTCGACGAACACCAGCAGCGCCGCGCCGAGCTGGCTCGGATCGACGCGCGCGTGATAACCGGTGATGACGCCGTCGCGCTCCATGCGCCGCACGCGCTCGATGCACGGCGTCACGGTCAGTCCGACCTGCTCCGCGAGGTCCTTCATCGCCATCCGGCCGTCGTTCTGGAGCAGTTTGAGGATGCGCCGGTCGAGCTTGTCGAGCGTGCGTACCGGCTGACGTTGCGTTCTCATGTGTTTGTGCTGAAAATCTGAAAAATACAATAACAAAACCTACATATTCGACAATACCATAGCGCAAACAACTAGATCAGCTAGAGGTTACACGGAGCCGCAGGTGCGCCCGGCCTCGACCTGATTCCTTCCATCTGGAGCAGCTATGCGAGTCGTCATTCTGGGCAGCGGTGTGGTGGGCGTGGCGAGCGCGTATTACCTTGCGCGCGCCGGTCATGAAGTCACGGTGATCGACCGGGAGGCCGGCCCGGCGCTCGATACGAGCTTCGCAAACGCGGGCCAGATCTCGCCCGGCTATGCGGCGCCGTGGGCCGCGCCCGGCGTGCCGCTGAAGGCGGTCAAGTGGATGTTCGAAAAGCATGCGCCGCTCGCGATCCGCCTCGACGGCACGCGCTTCCAGCTGCAATGGATGTGGCAGATGCTGCGCAACTGCACGCCCGAGCGCTATGCAGTCAACAAGGGCCGCATGGTGCGTCTCGCCGAATACAGCCGCGATTGCCTGCAGGCGCTGCGCGCCGATACGGGCATCGAGTACGAAGGCCGCACGGGCGGCACGCTGCAGTTGTTCCGCTCGCAGCAGCAACTCGACGGCGCGGCGAAGGACATCGCGGTGCTGCGCGAAGCGAACGTGCCGTTCGAACTGCTGTCGCCGGCCGAGCTGAAGAATGCCGAACCGGCCCTCGCCGCCGTATCGCACAAACTCACCGGCGGCCTGCGCCTGCCGGGTGACGAAACGGGCGATTGCCAGTTGTTCACGACGCGCCTCGCGGCGCTCGCGGAATCGCTCGGCGTGAAGTTCCGCTACAACACGCCGATCGACGCGCTCGCGATCGCAGGCGGCAAGATCGCCGGCGTGCAATGCGGCAGCGAGACGGTGCGCGCCGACGCATACGTCGTCGCGCTGGGTTCGTACTCGACCAACTTCGTGTCGAAGCTGATGAAGATCCCGGTCTATCCGCTGAAGGGTTATTCGATCACCGCGCCGATCGTCAACGAGGCGGCCGCGCCGGTGTCGACGGTGCTCGACGAAACCTACAAGATCGCGATCACGCGCTTCGACCAGCGCATCCGCGTCGGCGGGATGGCCGAGATCGTCGGCTTCGACAAGAAGCTGCGCGCCGCGCGCCGCGAAACGCTCGAAATGTGCGTGAACGACCTGTTCCCCGGCGGCGGCGACACGTCGAAGGCGACGTTCTGGACGGGCCTGCGCCCGATGACGCCGGACGGCACGCCGATCGTCGGCCGCACGCCGGTGTCGAACCTGTTCATGAATACCGGCCACGGCACGCTCGGCTGGACGATGTCGTGCGGTTCGGGCCAGCTGCTCGCCGACCTGATCTCGGGCAAGAAGCCGGCGATCCAGGCCGACGACCTGTCGGTGCATCGCTACCTGAACGAAGTGGCCGGCCAGACGCGTCCCGCATACGCGTAAGCCGGAACGGCCCGTGGCGATACGGGTCCGCTGCATCGGCAAGAAAGGCGCCCTCGGGCGCCTTTCTCGTTTCGGCGAGCGAAAATGGCGGTGCGAGCGGCGACCCGCCACGAGGCTACAGCCAACCGGCGCATGCGCTCGTCGCCCGTCGAGCGCGTCGCCGCCGCCAATCGCGCGTGCGCGACGATCCGTTCCACACGGCACCGTACGATCGCGACCATGCCCGGCCAACGACAGCCGCTCGTCTCGAGCGACACCACAACAAAAAAGGGGCGCTCATCGCGCCCCCTCTTCGAACATGCACACCGCCGCAGCGGCGCGCAGCATCAGCCCAGCGCGCTCACGAGCTCCGGCACGAGCGTGAACAGATCGCCGACGAGGCCGTAGTCGGCCACGCTGAAGATCGGCGCTTCCGGATCCTTGTTGATCGCGACGATCACCTTCGAATCCTTCATGCCGGCCAAGTGCTGGATCGCACCCGAGATGCCGACCGCGATGTACAGCTGCGGCGCGACGATCTTGCCGGTCTGGCCGACCTGATAGTCGTTCGGCACGTAGCCGGCGTCGACCGCCGCGCGCGAAGCGCCGAGTGCTGCCGACAGCTTGTCCGCCAGCGGCTCCAGCACCTTCGTGTAGTTCTCGCCGCTGCCCAGACCGCGGCCGCCCGACACGATGATCTTCGCGCTGGTGAGCTCCGGACGGTCCAGCTTCGTCACTT